>NZ_JBDJKZ010000003.1:0-254822 GCF_039673115.1 Stenotrophomonas sp. TWI1183 | reverse complement strand
CCGCTGGCCGGCTCCACGTGCCCCCAAAGCGCTCATGAGGAGCCGGCCAGCGGCCGGCACTACCGCCGAGCGCGCGAAATCGATGGAAGCGCCGTAAAATAGCCCCATGAGCACCCCCACCTTCCCGTACGACACCGCGCGCCTGAGCGAACTTGCCCAGCTGCTGATCGACAACGTCCGCGAGCTGGCCCACGCCGGCTGGACCCCGGCCACCAGCAGCAACTTCTCCCACCGGCTGGATGACCGCCATGCCGCGATCACCGTCTCCGGCAAGGACAAGGGCCGGCTGGTGGAGGACGACATCATGGTGGTGGATTTCGACGGCAAGGCCGTCGGCCGCCCGCTGCGCCCCTCCGCCGAGACCCTGCTGCACACCCAGCTGTACCGCCGTTTCCCGGAGATCGGCTGCGTGCTGCATACCCATTCGCCGGTGCAGACCATCGCCTCGCGGCTGTATGCGCCGCAGGGCCACATCCGGCTGGAAGGCTACGAGCTGCTGAAGGCCTTCCACGGCAACAGCACCCACGAGATGGCGGTCGATGTGCCGGTGTTCGCCAACACCCAGGACATGGACGTGCTCTCGGCCCAGGTCGATGCCCTGCTCGACACCCAGCCGCTGTGGGGCTACCTGATCGACGGCCACGGCCTGTACGCCTGGGGCCGCACCATGGCCGAGGCGCGCCGCCACATGGAAGCCTTCGAATTCCTGCTGCACTGTGAGCTGGAACTGCGCAAGCTGCGCGGCGGATCGCGCTCAGATTCCTGAAGAGAATCTGTATTCCGCGCTTCGGCATCAGTGCGTCGCCCCCACCCCGGCGCCGCACTGGTACCCTTTCCTTCCCCTCTTCGCCTCGATGCCGCCGCCATGAGCCGACTCCGCATATTTGATGACACCGCCCCGGATGTCCCGCTGTTCGACAGCCGGGATGGCGAGGCGATCGCCGCCGAACTCAAGCCGATCGGCGTCACCTTCGAGCGCTGGCAGGCGGCCCACGAGGTCGCGCCGGGTGCCAGCCAGGACGAGGTCTTCGCCGCGTACAAGGTCGATATCGACCGGCTGGTTGCCACGCACGGCTTCAAGAGCGTGGACGTCGCGTCGATCGCACCGGACAACCCGAACCGCGCCGAGCTGCGCAAGAAGTTCCTGGACGAGCACTTCCACAAGGAAGACGAGGTCCGCTTCTTCGTCGCCGGCTCCGGGCTGTTCACCCTGCACGTGGACGGCAAGGTCTACGAGATCGAGTGCGTCAAGAACGACCTGATCGCCGTGCCCGATGGCATCACCCATTGGTTCGACATGGGCGAGGAGCCGAGCTTCGTGGCGATCCGCTTCTTCACCGAGCCGGATGGCTGGGTCGGCCATTTCACCGGCAGCGACATCGCCCAGACCTTCCCGCGTTACCACCCCGCACAGCACCAGGCCGACTGATCCATGCCGCATCCGACCGTCATCCTCACCGATATCGAGGGCACCACCAGCAGCATTTCGTTCGTCAAGAACGTGCTGTTCCCGTATGCGCGCAAGGCGCTGCCGGCGTTCGTCACCGCGCATGGCCAGGAGCCGCAGGTGCGCCGCTGGCTGGACGCGGTGGCGGTGGAGATCGGCGGCGCCTGCCAGGACAGCCTGATCGTGGAAACGCTGCAGGGCTGGATCGACCAGGACCGCAAGCACACCGCGCTCAAGGCGCTGCAGGGCATGATCTGGGAAGCCGGCTACCGCAACGGCGATTACAAGGCGCACTTCTATCCGGAAGTGGCCGCCGTGCTGAAGGGCTGGCATGCCGAGGGCAAGCCGCTGTACGTGTATTCGTCCGGTTCGGTCCCGTCGCAGAAGCTGTTTTTCGGCTTCAGCGAAGCCGGTGACCTGACGGGGCTGGTCTCGGGCTGGTTCGACACCGAAGTCGGCGGCAAGCGCGAGGCGGACAGCTACCGCCATATCGTGGATGCCATCGGCGTGCCTGCCGCGCAGATCCTGTTCCTGTCCGATGTGGTGGAAGAGCTGGATGCCGCCCGCGAGGCGGGCCTGCAGACCCGTCTGCTGGATCGCTTGGACGACTACCCGCTGCCACGCAGTGGTGAGGCCACGCATGGCCACGACCGCGTTGAGAATTTCCAGCAGATCACGCTGTAACCGGGTAGATCCACGCGGCTCCATGGGGCGCCAATCCAATGAACGCATCGCCATGCGGAGAGCGGCTGCCGCCGGGCACGTAGCATGATTCATGCGTGGATGCCTTCCGCGCGATTGCGGCACCCAGCCTCTTCATCCCCAAGCGATGGATAGCTGGTCCGGGCGGTGCAACGGGATGAGGACCGTTGTGCCGCCCGACGAGGTGGCTCGAACGCAATCCTCCTCCAGCGCCAGGGCGACGAACGGGTCCGTTCGGCTCAGCACCAGCAGCCAGATCAACCTATTGGTCGCGGCCTCGCTCACTGCGATGAAGCCATCTTCACCTGCGGCGCAGCACTCGCCACAGGTGATCAGCGTGTCTGTCGACAGCGTGATGGCACTCAGTATTGCCAGCCCCTCACAACCATGGGCGCCCACCTGCCACGCATCCGACGCCGGAATCCATGTCTTCTCCATCACCCCCGGGTGCTGCTCGGACGTTTCGAACAGGCAGTAAAATCCATTCGCGAAAGCAAGTGAATCCCGACGGGGATACGCTTCTTCCTGCCACCTGCTCTGGATGATGCGTTGGTCTGCTGCAAACACGTGCGTAGCCTGGTCAACGATACGTTGGAGAATAGCTCACGCACCGCACGCGCTGGCCAGGTCCGGCCGCTACAGGGCGGCGGATGTATCGACCAACGAGGTGAGCCTCAGCGCCTTCTGCAGCGTCGCCAGATCCGCATCCGCGCGCAGCCGGATCGTCACCGTCTCGCCCGGCACCAGGTCCAGTGCGTTGTCGTCGAGCGTGGCATCCAGCCCATCGAACGCGATCCACAGCGCACGCACCAGTGTGGGCGAGCGCAGCGTCAACACATAGCCGTCGCCGTCGGCGCGCAATGCGCTGTCGATGGCCGGCCGTGACAGCGCCACGGCCTTGGCCGGCACGAAATACACCACCTGCTGCGACAGCCGTTTCCCGCCGTCGAACAGCTCGACCACCGCCACGGTGCGGGTCGGATCGGCCCCCTTCAACAGGTCGGCATCGGCAAATCGCCCCACCTCCAACGCGGACAACGGCGGCAGGGCCGCGGCATGCCGCTGTTCACTGCGCAGCGTGCCATCGAGATCGATCACGCGCAGCCGCCATGTCGCCTGCAGGCCCTGCTGGCGATCATTGAGCAGACTCACCCGGGTGGTGCCGTCGTCGCGCAGCGCCGCCACCGCGTGGTCGGCGAAGAAGCGCCGGGCGTGGAAATGCAGCGCCTTCCAGCGTCCAGCGTAGTCGATGCTCGACCACGACGCCCCCGGCCACACATCGTTGAGCTGCCAGTACAGCGAACCCATCGTGTACGGCCGTGAGGCACGGTGATGCAGGGCGGCCAGCTGGATGCCGTCGGCCTGCATCACCTGGCTCAGGTACACGAATGCCGGGAAATCACGGGGCGTGCCGTACTCCTCCTCGATGTACTTGAGCAGGCGCTGGTTACCCTCGCCCGCCATGAATTTCTGGTGCGCACGCACCGTCGGGCTGTCGACCTGCTGTTCGGCGGCGGGAATGATGCCGTCCAGCGTGCGCAGCACCGGCCAGGCCTGCAGCCCGTACTCGGACATGAAACGTGGCGTTTCGCGCAGGTAGGCGGTCACCGGCAGCGCCGGATTGCCCCACACCTGCCAGTAGTGCTTGTCGCCGCGGGTGGAATCGTTGGCCTTTTCGTCCAGGTCGTTGCCCGGTGAGCTCGACCAGTACGGCACGCCCAGTCCCTCCTCGGCCACCACCTGGCGCAGATCATTGCCGAACAGGTCCACGTAGCCCTGCCAGACCTGCGCGGCGAACACGGGGTCCGCTGCCGTCAGGTCACGGCCGTGGCCCCAGTCCTTCCACGCGGTCTCTTCTTCGTTGTTGCCGCACCACAGCACCACGCTGGGGTGATGGCGCAGGCGCCGCACGTTGTCGCGCGCTTCGCCGACCACGTTTGCGCGGAACGCCGGATCGTAGCCGGGCTGCATGCCGCCCCCGAACATGAAGTCCTGCCAGACCAGCAGGCCCAGCTCATCGGCGATGTCGAAGAAGACATCGTCTTCGTAGTAACCGCCGCCCCAGTTGCGCAGCATGTTCATGTTGGCATCGCGTGCCGCGGTCAGCTCGCGCCGGATCCGCGCCTCGTCCACGCGCGCCGGGAACATGTCGAACGGAATCACGTTGGCGCCCTTGGCGAAGATCGGCACGCCGTTGATCACGAACGCGAAGCCCTGGCCACCGTTGCGGTCCGCCTCCCGCCGCAGTTCGACGGTGCGCAGGCCGGTGCGCTGCTCGATGCGGGACGCATCGGCGGTGCCCGGTGCCAGGGTGGCGCGCACGGTATAGCGCGCCTGCTCGCCCTGCCCGACCGGCCACCAGCGCCGCGGATTCTGCAGCGCCACCGGGATCGTGATGCGGTTGTCGCCCGCCTGCAGCATCGCCCTGCGGTCGATGCGCGCCACGCGCTTGCCGTCCGGATCGAGTACCTCCAGTTGCACCGCGGCGGTGCCCACCGCCGCACTCTCCACCTCGACCGCGATCTCGAGGTCCGCGCGGGCCGCATCCAGGGCACGCGTGTGCACGGCCACCGCGGTCAAGCGCTGCGCGTCCCAGCTCTCCAGCCGCACTGGCCGCCAGATGCCGGCGGTCACGTAACGCGGGCCCCAATCCCAGCCGAAGTGGTAGCCCGGCTTGCGCACGAAATTGCCGACCATCGCGTCTTTGGGTTCATCGCCATAGGGCGAGGGATAGTTGCCGGCGATCTTGTGCGGCATCGCCTGCACGTCCGGCAGCAGCGTGCGGATCGGCGAGCGCAGCACGATGCGCAGTTCATTGCCGCGGGCGCGCAACCGGCCGTCGACCCGCGCACGCCAGGTGCGATGGCTGTTGTTCGCCTGCAGCAGCGGCTGGCCGTTGAGGGTGACGGTCGCGAACGTATCCAGGCCTTCGAACGCCAGCTCGGCATGTGCGCGCGCCAGCGTCGCCGCATCCACATCGAACTGCGCACGGTATTCCCAGTCGGTGAGGCCGATCCACTGCAGCCCGGCCTCGGGGGCGCCAACGTAGGGATCGGGAATCTGACCCTGTGCCAGCAGGTCGGTATGCACCGCGCCAGGCACCTGCGCGGTGCGCCAGCCGGCCAACTGTGGATGGGCGCGCAGCTGGGCATCGCCGGGCAACAGGCGGAAGCTCCACTGGGCCTGCAGCGGCGCTGCAGTCACCGGCAGCACCCACGATCCCACCAGCAGCAACAGCAGCCAGCAGGCCGCACGGACGACACGGAAATGACGCATGGCAGCCTGCCTCGTTGTTGACCCGCTTATGCCGGCCGGCCGGGGGCCGGCACGTTCAGACATCCACTGGCGATCCGCCGATCAACGCACCGCGTTGAGCACTTCGTAGCAGGCGCCCATGGTGTGGTAATCGGTCTTGCCCGCCGGACTCTTTTCGTCGCTGTACTTGCGGTTGTCCGCATCCAGGATGCGATACCAGGCGCCATGGCGATGATCGATCATGTGCTGCCAGGCGTAGTCCCACACCCTGTCATACCAGTCCCAGTACACGGCGTCGCCGGTGCGCTTGGCCAGCAGCGCGGCGGTGGCCAGCGATTCGGCCTGCACCCAGAAATACTTGTCGTCATCGCAGACGCTGCCATCCGGCGCGAAGCCGTAATACAGCCCGCCGCGCCCGGCGTCCCAGCTGCGTTCCACCGCCACATCGAACAGATGCCGCGCCGTCGGTACCAGCCAGTCGGCCTGCACGTGGCGGTCCAGGATCAGCAGCAGCTTGGCCCACTCGGTCTGGTGGCCCGGCTGGAAGCCCCACGGACGGAACAGGTGCTTGGGGTCGTCGCGGTTGTAGTCCCAGTCGATCTGCCACTGGGTGTCGTAGTGCTCCCACACCAGGCCATCGCCCTGCGCCGCCTGGCGACGGGTCATGTGATCGGCCAGCAGCAGCGCGCGATCGAGATAGCGCTGCTCACCGCTCGCCTCGAACGCGGCCAGCATCGCCTCGCACATATGCATGTTGGCGTTCTGGCCACGGTAGTCGCTGAAGTGCCAGTCGGCGTCGGCTTCGTCCTTGTACAGGCCGAACGCCGGTTCCCAGAAGCGCGCTTCCAGCAGCTGCCAGGTCTCGTCCATCCACGACCGCGCTTCGCCGATCCCGGCCTTCAGCGCGCAGCTGTAGGCCAGCAGCACGAAGGCCACGCCATAGCAGTGGTTGGTGGCATCTTCGACCACGCCATCGCGCAGCGTCCACGCATAACCGCCGGTCGCCGGGTTGCGATGCACCTCGCGCAGGTAGTGCAGACCATGCTCGACCGCCGCCAGGTCCTCGGGCTTGCCGAATTCGCGGTAAGCCATCGCATGGTTGAACACGAAGCGGGTGCTGCTGACCAGATGACGGTGGCTGGCGTCATACACGCTGCCATCGTCACGGTAGTAATGGAAGAAGCCGCCGTTCGGGTCGATTTCATGCGGCTGGTAGAACGCCATCGTCTGCGCGATGTGGGCGCGCAGGAACGCGGGCGAGCGGAAGTCGGGGGTCGGCGGAACCGGCGTGGTCATGCGGCGTCATCCTGTTGTTGCTGCAGCAGTTGCTGGACTTCATGGAGGCTGGGCATCGCGGCGAAAGCGCCCTTGCGGGTCACGGCCAATGCACCGACGGCCGCGCCGAAGCGGATCGCCTCCACCAACCCGGCGGGGTCCTGGCAGAACGCGGCGAAACCGGCGCCGTCACCGCCGCGCTCGCCGATCCCGAACAGAAGGCCGCCGACGAAGGCATCGCCGGCCGCGGTCGAATCGACCGTGGTGACGCGGAAGCCGGTGAGCACGCCGTGGGCGTGGCGGGTATGCCAGCGGATCGGTGCGGCGCCGTCGGTGATCACCACCGCCTGGGCCTGCGCGGCGAGCAGGCGCTCGACCACCGCGGCATCACCGCCGGGCACCGAGGCCGCCAGGTACTCCAGTTCCTCACGCGAGAGCTTGACCAGGTCGGCCAGCGACAGCGCTTCCCACAGCCGCGGCAGCGGGTCGACACCGGTCGGCCACAGCGCCGGGCGCAGGTTGAGATCGAGGCTGACCATCGCACCGGCCTGGCGGGCGCGACGCATGCCCTCGAGCGTGGCATCGGCGATCTCCGCCTCGGTCAGGCTGTTGGAGCATACGTGGAAGCTGCGCGTACCGTCGAAGCAGTTCGGGTGGAAGTGCGCGCTGCGGAACAGCAGGTCAGCCGCCGGCGGGCGGTAGAAACTGAAACTACGCTCGCCGCTGGCATCTAGCGCTACGAACGCCAGCGCGGTCTTGGCCGCGTCGGTGCGCACGATGCAGTCGGTCGCCACGCCGGCACTGGCCAGGCTCTCGGCAAGGAAGTCGCCGAACATGTCCTGGCCGAGCATGCCGGCGAAATGGGTATCCGCACCGAGCCTTGCAGCCGCTACCGCGACGTTGGCCGGTGCGCCACCGGCGTACTGCAGGAAAGCACGCGGGGTGTCCGGGGTGGCCGGCGGTTGGGCAAGTAGATCGATCAAAATCTCGCCGAAACAAACAATCTTGGACATCGTGGCCTCAAGCTCCCTGGCGGAATCCGACGGCCGGGCGCGAACCTGACAGGCCGTAGAAGATGATGTAGCCGTAGCAGAGCAGCGGCAGGATGAAGGACTCATGCAGCCCGATGCTGTCGGCCAGCAGGCCCTGCAGGTACGGCACCACCGCGCCACCGACGATGGCCATGATCAGCAGGCTGGAGGCCTTGTTGGTCAGCGTGCCCAGGCGTTCGATGCTCAGCGCGAAGATGGTCGGGAACATGATGGAATTGAACAGACCCACCGCCACGATCGAATACAGCGCGACCTGCCCCTGGCTGAGCATGGTCAGCGCCAGCAGTGCGACGTTCATGCCCGCGAACAGCGTGAGCAGCACGCGCGGCGAGAACCGGGTCATGATCGCCGAGCCGGCGAAACGACCGATCATCGCCAGCGTCCAGTACGCCGAGACGTAATGGGTGGCTTCCTTCTCGGTGAAGCCGCCGATGTTGGGCAGCGACAGGTAGTTGACCAGGAAGCTGCCGATCGACACTTCCGCACCCACGTAGAAGAAGATCGCCAGCACGCCGAACAGCACGTGGCGATGGCGCAGCGCATCCATCAGGGTGTGCTTGCTGGTATCGGCCTGCTCGGTGGTTTCAGTCAGCGCCGGCAGGCGGAACAGATAGACGAACACCGCCAGCAGGAACAGCGCCACGGCCAGGCCCACGTACGGGCCCTGCACGGACTGCGCTTCCTGCACGCGGTAGGCGATCTGCTCGGCGGCCGGCAGCGCGCCGATCTCGTCGGCACTCTTGACCGTGTTGCCCAGGATCAGCAGCCCGCCGAAGATCGGCGCGATCGCGGTACCCAGCGAGTTCAGCGCCTGGGCCAGGGTCAGGCGGCTGGAGGCCGTCTGCTCCGGGCCAAGCAGCGCCACGTACGGGTTGGCCGCGACCTGCAGCACGGTGATGCCGGTGGCCAACACGAACAGGGCGCCCAGGAAGGCTTCATACACGCGCAGTTCGGCGGCCGGCCAGAAGCCAAGCGCACCGACCGCGGCAATCGCCAGGCCGGCGACGATGCCCTTCTTGTAGCCCAGATGCGCGACCAGCCGGCCGGCGGGGAGCGACATCAGGAAGTACGCACCGAAGAAGGTGAACTGCACCAGCATCGCGCGGGCGTAGTTCAGTTCGAACACCGCCTTCAGATGCGGGATCAGGATGTCGTTGAGGCAGGTGAGGAAGCCCCACATGAAGAAGATCGTGGTCGCCACGGCCAGCGCGACACGCGTGTTCACCACGGGCGCAGCGGAGGATGAGGATGGGAGGCGGGGCGTGGGAGAGATGGGCATTCAGGTACGCGCCTCAGTGCGCGAGCAGGTGATTGGGGGAACCATCAGACGGTCATCGCGCCACTGCTCTCGCGAACGCGGAGCTGGACCGGTGCGACGGTACGGGCCGGCGCAGCGTCGGGATGGTCCAGACGCAGCAACAGCAGTTCGGCTGCCTGCCGCCCGCGCTCGCGCGGGTTGACGGTCAGCGTGGTCAGCGGCGGCGATGCCACCGAGGCCTCGGAAATATCATCGAAACCGGTCACCGCGAAGTCGCGGCCCGGCTGCACGCCGCGCGAGGCCAGGCCCAGCATCAGGCCCAGTGCGACGCTGTCGTTGTAGCAGACCGCCGCGGTCGGCACGTCACCGAGCGCGAACAGCTCGCCGGTCCGCGCGGCCGCATCCAGGCGACTGGGCGAGGTTTCGATCAGCCACGCCGGCTGCACCGGCATGCCCGCCTCGACCAGCGCCTGCGCATACCCGGTACGACGCTGATGGCACGAACTGGACACCGCATGGCCGCCATAGAACGCGATGCGGCGGTGGCCCTGTTCGATCAGATGGCGGGTGGCCAGGTAGGCCCCCTGCTGGTTGTCCAGGGTCAGGAAGTCCCACTCGGCGCCGGGCAGTTCGCGGTTGAACAGCAGCACGTTGGCATGGCCGAGCACCTGCCGCAGCTGCCCGGTATCGCTGCCTTCGGCAGGCGACAGGATCAGCCCGGCCGGCATGTGCTCCATCAAAGTGGTCAGCACGGCCTGTTGCCGTTCCGGCGATTCACCGGTGCTGCCGAGCAGGGTCACGAAGCCCTTGCCGCCCAGCGCCTCGTCCACCCCGGAGGCGAATTCGGCGAAGAACGGGTTGGACAGGTCGTTGATGACCAGGGCCACGCTCGAGGACGTGCGCCGACGCAGGTTGGCCGCGCCGCGGTTGTACACGTAGCGCTGGCGCCGCAGTTCGGCCTCCACCTTGGCACGGGTGTCGACGTTCACCAGGGGACTGCCACGCAGCACCAGCGACACGGTCGCGCGCGACACGCCGATCGCTTCGGCGATGTCGGTCACGGTGACCGCGCGCGTGCCTTTGCCGGCGGGGGTGGCCTTGTCTTTCATCGGGTCGTCGGGTTCCTCAAGCAAGGTGCAAGCCTAAACGATCGCATTGGCCAGCGGTCCGCGCCCGTGCCGGCGGTCAGCCCCGGGGGGACGACCTCGGCGCAGGCGGGTGCGCCGCTCATTCCAGCACCGCGCCGGGGGTGGCGCAGAACGAGGCCGGCAGCGCCTCGGCCTGCGTGCCCCAGCCGTTCTCCGGAGCGGTGCTGCCCAGTGCGAACGAGATGGTGCCACCGCGCTGCAGCTGCGCCCAGTCCAGCCACACCGGCGCATGCGCGCGGCCGTCGACCTGGACGTTCTGGACATACTGCAACTGTCGGCCATCGGCGCCCGGGGCTTTCAGGGTCAACGTCCTGCCCTGGCCCAGATCGATCTCGGCACGGGCAAAGCGCGGCGTATGCAGCAGGAACTCGCCGCTGCCCGGCACCGCCGGATACAGGCCGAGCGCGCTGAACAGGTACCAGGCCGACATCGTGCCCAGGTCATCATTGCCGGTCACGCCGTTGGGGGCGTTGGTGAACAGCTGCTGCGCGGCACGGACCACGGTCGCGGTCTTCCACGGCTGGCCGATCAGCGTGTACATCCACGGCGCGTGCAGGTCCGGCTCGTTGTTCGGGTTGTAGCGGTACTGGTTGTAATAGCTGTAGGGCCCGACCACCCATTCCTTGCGCGCGGCGGTCAGCGGCGACTTCAGGAGTGCGTCATAGGCGAAGAACGTATCCAGACGGCGGGCCGCCTGCTCACGACCGTGCATGGCCTGGACCAGGCCGGGCACGTCCTGCTGCGCCAGCCACTGGTACTGCCACGCGGTGCCTTCATGGAAACCATGGTGCGAGCGCGGGCTGTACTTGCCGTCGGCGGGCAGGTACCACGCGCCATCTTCCATGCGCGGACGCGGGAAACCGTTGAAGTCGCCCTCCTCGTCCCGCACCGACGGGTCCCACACCTTGTGCCAGTTGCGGCCGCGCTCGCGCAGCACGCCGGCATCGGCGGCATGCCCGAGGCCATCGGCCATCTGTGCCAGCGCGCAGTCGGCCAGCGCGTATTCCAGCGTCGCCGAGCCACCGTGGTGCGGATCCACGTCCATGCCCTTGGAGGGGAACGCGCGGTCGTACTGCACGTAGCCGTTGGCCAGGTAGCTAGGGTTGCCCGAACGGCCCGCATGACGGGAGTTCATCGGCGGCACCTCGAACGCGTTCTTGCGCAGCGCGGTATAAGCCTCGCCTTCTCGGCCGGCGAGCGCGCCGAAGCGCCACAGGTCCACCAGGAACGGCGTGACCGGATCACCCGTCATGATGTTGGTTTCGAAGTTGGCATAGCCCCAACGCGGCAGCCAGCCGCCCTGCGCTTCGATGGCCAGCAGGGTCCGGCCGATATCGCGCGCGACCTCCGGCTTGGTCAGCGCCAGCCACTGGTTCTGTGCGCGGTAGGTATCCCACAGCGAGAAGTACTCGTAGTAGGTCCAGCCTTCGGCACGATGGATGGCGTCATCGTAGCCACGGTAGCGGCCATCGGCATCGCTGCCGGTCAGCGGCTGCAGCAGCGCGTGGTACAGCGCGGTGTACAGCACGGTGCGGTCATCGGTGCTGCCGCCCTGTACGCGCACCGCCGCCAGTTCCTTGCGCCACTGCTGCTGCGCCAGCTGGCGCATCTGGTCGAAGCCGAGCAGGCGCTCGCCCTGCATGCCATCGCTGCGCAGGTTGGCACGCGCGCCTTCGGCATCCACGTGCGAGATCGCGCTGACCGCGGTCACGGCGCGGCCCTTGGCCAGGTCGAAGCTGAGCCAAGCGCCGCTGGGTTTGAGTTCGCCTTCCATGCCATGGCGTGCGCCCGGCAGGCCGCCGCCCTCGCCCCAGGTACCGAACGCCTTGAACGGGCGATCGAACTCGATGCGGAACCAGGTGGTGTACTGATGCCCACCGCAGAAGCTCTTGGTGACCAGCTTGCCTTCCACGGCACGGTCGCCGACCACGTCGACCACGCTGCCGATCACCGAATGGCGCTCGTTGGCCTGGCCAAGGTTGACCAGCACGTGGCCGGTCGTCGCATCCGCGGCGAAGGTGTAGCGCTCGGCCGCGGCGCGGGTGCGCGCGGTGGCCTCGGCATCGATGCCGCCGTAATTGGTCAGGCGCACCTTGTAGTAGCCGGCCTGGCCGACTTCACCGTCATGGGTGTAGCTGGAAGCGTAGCGCTTGTGGTCGAAGCTCTTGGCGTCGTCGGTGTTGAAGTCACCGCCCGGGCCGATGCTGCCGGTCACCGGCAGGACCGAAACCTGGCCGCCCTGCTCCCAGCAGCCCGCGCCGGACAGGAAGGAGTGGCCGAAGCCGCGGATCTTGGGATCGTCGTAGCGCCAGCCGGCGTAGTGCTCGCCGATCGGGCTGACCTGGATCAGGCCGAACGGCGCCGAGGCGCCCGGGAACGTATTGCCATCGTCCTTGCTGCCGATGAAGGTGTTGACCTCACGCTCCAGTGCAGCGGGCGCGGCCTGCAGCAACAACGGCGCGCAGCTCAGCGCCAGCAGGCAGGCCAGGCCGGCCAGCGGGCGGCGGCGGGCCGGGACGGCATGGGCGGCGGGAACAACGGAAGGACAGTTGGAAAAACGGGTCACGGACACGGGCTCCTTGGCGGACGTGGCGGCAGCGCGAACCTTTGGCGGTGGGCGCCGCGGGTTCCCCTGGACTGGGCGACCCAATCCACACCCGGTGAATTTAGATCGATTTAAGTAAAGCACGGGAATTTCAGGCGATGCATTCTGCGCTGCAACATGGTCCTGCCCGAGGCGGCCATTCACTGCCCATGCGGCTGCGCACTCTCACCTGGGCAACCCGGGTGGGAACTCCGATTCATGGTCAGCGGCCCACCCACCGGGCGGGGGCGGTCCGGCCTGTGCCGCCGGGATCGTGCCCTCGCCAAGCGAAAGCTGCCCGGGAATCCATATTGCGGAGCAGCATGCTTCGCCCGCGCGGTCGTGCTAAAAATCCCCCGCCAATCGTTTAGATCGATCCAACTTAAAACGGTCACGATTGCCGGAAGTGGGGAGCCGGGGGACTGCCCCACGCGATGCATGCGGGACGCGCCAGGCAACTCGATGCTCTGGAAAATGGGCTTCAAACATTAGATCGATTCAAAGAATTCGTATCGCCACCGTTTCAATCCAGGAGAGGGAGAGAGTGGAATGAAGATGTCACGCATGCACCGCCGCGTTACGTTGTCCGCGGCCATCGCAAGCGCCTTGGCCGCGGCCGTCGTGCCCGCCAGCGCGTTCGCGCAACAAGCGACCCCGGCCGCGACCGGTACCCCTGATGCAACCACGCTCGACAGCGTGACCGTCACCGGCTACCGCTACGCCATCGAAAAGAGCCTGCAGCAGAAGCGCGACGCCAACGCCGTGGTCGAAGTGATCACCGCCGAGGACGTGGGCAAGTTCCCCGACAAGAACGTTGCCGACGCGCTGCAGCGCGTGCCCGGCGTGGTGATCACGCGCAGCGGCGGCGAAGGCAAGAGCGTCAGCGTGCGCGGCCTCGCGCCCGACCTGACCCTCACCCAGTTGAACGGCAATTACGTCGCCACCTCGGAGACCAACAACGAGGCGTCGCGTTCGTTCAACTACACGCTGCTGCCCTCGAACATGCTGTCCAGCGCGGAGCTGTTCAAGTCGCCGGAAGCGCGCATCGACGAAGGCGGCATCGGCGGCACGGTGATCCTGCACACCCGCCGCCCGCTCGACATGGAGGCCAACTCCGGGTACGTGAACCTGGAAGGCACCTCGTCGGACACCAGCCACGACATCGATCCGCAGGCCTCGGCGCTCTACTCCTGGCACAGCAAGGACGAACGCTTCGGTGTGCTGGTGGGCGTGACGCAGCAGAAGCGCACCAGCCGCACCATGGAAGCCAGCACCGAGGACTATCAGTGGTATGGCGCCGGCGACGCGCGTGATGCCAACGGCAATGCGCTGCCGCAGGATGGCATCCACTACTGGTGGGGGCAGTCCGGTTTCAACAACCAGACCGGCGGCAACTACAGCGACTTCTTCATGCCGACCTCGGTGAACTTCGCCGTGAAGGAAGAGAAGCGCGAGCGCAAGGGCGGCCAGCTGACCTTCCAGTTCAAGCCGCTGGACAACCTGACCCTGACCGCCAACTACTTCCGCTTCGAGCTGCAGGGGGACTACACCCAGAACATGCTCAAGGTGCCGGAGTGGAGCATGGCCCGCTACAACGGCGACGGTAACTGGGCCGGCGGGCGGCTGCTCAACGGGCTCGACTTCGATCCCAGCGGCAGCATCGTGACCGGCGCGCAGTTCGAGAAGCTGCCGGGCAAGGCCTACATCTGCAGCGAAGAGCAGGCCGCAGCGGCCGGCCTGGCGCCGGGCGGCTGGGGTCCGGACGATTGCACCCTGCCCACCCCGCAGCTGACCGGCGGCTACAGCAAGGAGAAGGCGCTGTCGCAGACCGCCGACCTGTCCGTCGAGTGGGACATCAGCCCGTTGTGGAAGGCGTCGTTCACCGGCGGCCGCACGTGGTCCGAAGGCGGCCCGTCGATGAACTTCCGCATGTCCGCCAAGCCGCGCCGCAAGGTCGGTGCGGATTACCTGTCGGGCAATCAGTACACCGCGTGGGACCTGACCGGCACGCCGTCGGTCCAGTTCTCGCCGGACCTGCAGCAGCAGCTGATGGCCGGTATCGCCGAAGTCGACACCGGCTCGACCGACTCGTCGTGGATGCAGACCGAAGTCGAACAGAACTACTTCCAGGCCGACTTCACCAAGCTGTTCGAAACGGGCTGGCTGGACTCGATCCAGTTCGGCACCAAGTACCGTGACGGCAAGGTCCACCGCAACACCGGCAACACCTACTGGGTGTGCCAGGGCCTGGACCCGTCCGACTACGACAACAACCGCTACCAGGCCGGTTGCGATTCGACCGCCGGCGATGCGCAGCCGGGCTTCTTCCTGTCCAACCCGATCAGCAACATCGCGGGCGGCTTCAACGCCAACGTGTTCCCGGGCATCAACTACCCGGCCTACATCAATTACCTCAACCAGACCTACGGCGGCTCGCACAACCGTACCGAAGAAGACTTCGTCTACGACGTCAACGAGAAGATCTACTCCGGCTACTTCCAGGCCAACTTCCGTACCGAACGCCTGCGCGGCAACGTCGGCGTGCGCGTGGTGCGTACCGAGCAGTTCGCCCAGTCCAGCGATTCGGTCGAGCGCTTCAACGATTACTTCGTCGACAACGCCAACGGCTCGCCGATGAGCTGCGATGATCCGGCCGCGGATCCGACCCTGCGCTGCCAGGGCGGCTTCGTGCGCCTGCCGGACAACCAGGTCCGCGACAAGGTCTACACGCTCAGCTCGCTCGACAAGACCTATACCGACTTCCTGCCGAGCTTCAACATCGCCTGGGACATCACCGACAGCCTGGTGCTGCGCGGTGCAGCGTCGAAGGTCATCGCACGTCCGGGCTATACCAGCATCGCCTACCCGGGCGGCCTGAACTACATCAGCGAGGAGTACAGCAACGACCGCCGCGTCGCCGGCGGTACCGATACCCCCGGCTGGTACGGCTCCGGCAGCAACAAGAACCTGGAACCCTTCAAGGCCATCCAGTTCGACCTCGGCGTGGAGTGGTACTTCAAGCCGGGCTCCGCTGCGGGCGTGGCGCTGTTCCGCAAGAACGTGGACAACTTCACGGTGCCGGTGGTGCGCGACCAGCAGATGACGGTCGGCGGCCAGACGGTCACCGTGCAGAAGTACGCCACGGAAGCCAACGGTCGTGATGGTGTTTCGCAGGGCGTGGAAGTGTACGGTCAGTACACCTTCGACATGGGCTTCGGCGTACAGGCCAACTACACCTACAACGACACCAACCTCGCCTCGATCGTGCTGGATGGCGAAGAAATCGGCGCGTCGCCGCTGGTGGGCAGCGCCAAGAACCAGGCCAACGTCACGATCTTCTACGAGAACGACACGATCCTGGCCCGCGCTTCGTACAACCGCCGTGGCGAAGTGGTGGGCGGCCTGAACAACGGCCTGACCACCTACACCAAGCCCTACGACCAGCTCGACCTCAACGTGGCGTACAACATCACCCCGGACTGGACGGTCACCGCCTCGGTGCTGAACGCCACCAAGTCCGAGCTGCGGAGCTACATCGGCGGTGACAGCGAAGCTCGCCTGCTGTCCAACATCTACGCCGGCCGCCAGCTGTACTTCGGCGTGAACTGGAAGTTCTAAGCATCACCCGTCCCGCCTCCAGGCGGGGCAACGGTCCTCCACGGCAGCTGCGCTTTTACAGGCGGCTGCCGTTTTTTTTAACGGCGTTTTTCTTAACAGGGACGGAGGTAGTTAATTGCGGCCATGCATCACGGATTAACTACCTCCGTCCCTATTATCAAGCGCCGCGCGCAGTGCTCTGACGTGCGCTGTGTCGGTCACGCTCCAGTCCGGCGACAACCCGGTCAACGCGGGATTGTGGTGACGCATTGCCGACGGCTGCGTCGTCTTCGCGGAGGCGTGCAGTTCAACGCACCCGCTGCGGTCGGCCATCTCGATGACGTTGTCCGCAGTGATCCCCGCGCCGGCCATCAGCGAAATCCGGTCACCGGCCTGCGCGACCAGCCCCCCCAGGACATCGGCACCGGCCAGGGCACTGGCCTGCCCGCCCGAACTCAGGATGCGCTGGCAGCCCAGCGTCACGATCTGCTCCAGCGCTGCCGGCAGATCACGCGCGGCATCGAACGCACGGTGGAAGGTGATGCCGAGCGGGCCTGCCGCGGCCACCAGTTCACGGCACAACGCCATGTCGATGCCACCGTCGGCATCCAGGGCGCCGATCACCACGCCATCGCAGCCGAGCGCACGGCAGTACGCGATGTCGCGCAGCATGATCTCGGTCTCCAGCCCGGTGTAAAGAAAATCGCCGGGACGCGGCCGGATCAGCACGAACAACGGAATCTGCAGGCGGTCCCGAGCGACCGCGATGCTGCCTTGCGACGGCGTGGTACCGCCCTCGGCAAGGTTGTCGAACAGCTCGATCCGGTCCGCGCCGCCCTGCTGGGCGGCCAATGCGGAGGCCACCGAATTCGAGGCGATCTCCAGCAGCCGCCGCCGCGCGCTCACGCCTGCTCGCTCGTGTAGACCGAAGCGGAATCGCGCAGATTGTCCTGCCGGTCCTTGTCGCAGACTGCATAGACGAAGCCGCGATGCAGCGCGTAGGCGCCGACCTCACCGCGCTTGTTCAACGCGAGGAAGCACACCTGCAGCGTCTTGCTTGCCTCAGGGCGCTTGCGCACCACCCGGGCGATCGCCTCGCGGCAGGCCTCGGCCGGTGATCGGCCCTGGCGCATCAGCTCGACCACCAGGAACGAGGCGGCATTGCGGATCATTTCCTCACCGACGCCCGAGGCGGTCGCCGCACCCACCTCGTTGTCCACGTACAGGCCCGCACCGATGATGGGGCTGTCGCCGACGCGGCCGTGCATCTTCCACGCCATGCCACTGGTGGTGCAGGCACCGGCCAGGCGCCCTTGGGCATCGATGGCGAGCATGCCCAGCGTGTCGTGGTTGCTGCTGTCGCCGGGGCGGCTGCGTCGCTCGGCATTGATCTCGGGGGTGTACTGCGCGGTCTTGAGCCACTCACGCCACGCCTTCTCGGCTTCCGGGGTGAGCAGCTTCTTGCGTTCGAAACCCTGCTCCACCGCGAACTGCTGCGCCCCCTCGCCCACCAGCATCACGTGCGGGGTCTGTTCCATCACCCGCCGCGCCACCGAGACCGGGTGGGCGATATCGCTGAGCGCCGCCACCGAACCACAGCGGCCATCGCCGTCCATGATGCTGGCGTCCAGGCTCAGCACCCCATCGCGATCCGGATTGCCACAGCGCCCGACCGTGGGGTTGCACAGGTCGCTCTCGGCCCAGCGTGCGCCGGCTTCCACCGCATCAAGCGCGGAACCGCCGGCCGACAGCGTTTTCCAGGCCACCTGGTTGGCCCCTACGCCGAAATCCCAGGTGGACACGACGCGCGCGCCGGTGGCGGTGCGTGCCTGCAGCGTCGGCAGCGCGAGGGCGCCGGCCGCCAGGGCACTGGCCTGGAGAAATCGCCTGCGGTCAGTCATGGGTACGTCTCCAGTTATCGGACAATGGAAGAACTACGCGACGATACAGCGATGCTCCGCATGCCAGACCGCCGCGCCGAGCACGCCGAGTTCGCCGTGGTCCACGCGCCAGATCGGCACTTGGCGGAGCACGTCCTGCATCACGCCCTTGGCCAGGAAGCGCTCGCGGAAGCGGCCATCGCGCAGGAAGCGGTCCACACGCGTGGAGATGCCGCCGGCCAGATAGACCGAGCGCGCGCCGAAGGTGGTGGCCAGATCGCCGGCCAGACTGCCCAGCCAGGCGCAGAACACCTCCAGCGTCTCGACCGCAAGCGGATCGTCGCCTTCGTGCGCGGCCGCGATCAGGGCTTCGGTGCTGGTCCAGTGTGGGGTGACGCCACGGATATCGCATAGGCAGGGATACAGGTTCATCAGGCCGCCCCCGGACAGCACGCGCTCGTTGTCCACGTGCTCCCAGCGCTGCAGCAGGCGTGAGAGCACCTCCAGTTCCAGCGGATTGCAGGCGTTCAATGCGGCATGGCCAGCTTCGCTGGCCAGCACCGGACGCTCGCCGCCCTCGAAACGCAGCGCCGCGCCCAGGCCGGTGCCCGGGCCCAGTACCAGCGCCGGCCATCGCGGGCCCACGTCGGGTTCGCCGTTGAGGGCCACCATGGTTTCCGGCGCCACGTGCGGGATCGCATAGGCGACCGCTTCGAAATCGTTGATCAGCGCCAGCGACACCAGCCCCGAATCGTGACGGGTCTGCGCGACCGACACCGGCCACGGCAGATTGGTGTTGACCAGATGATCGCCGTCCAGCAGCCCCGCGATCGCGACCACGGCACTGTCCGGCGCTGCGGGCAGGCTGGCGATGAAGTCGGCCAGGATCGCGGCCAGGCCGGGGTGATCAGCGCAGGCATAACGCCGCAGGCCGCTCAGCCGGGGCGCAGCGCCCGCGCACACGGTGGCCAGCGCGACGCGGGCGAACGTGCCGCCGACATCGGCCACGATCAGCGTGTCAGAGTGGGAATCCCGCGGGGCCGCCGTCCGCGACACCTCAGGTTGAGCCGGAACCGGTACCGCTGCGCTCACTCGCTTGCCTTGGTTGAATCGATTGAATCCCGGCGATTCTCAGGCATCGCCGGGGGAATGCAAAGCCACGCCTGCCATACAGCGCCGTACTGAAACGACTGCGGCGTGATCAGGGCTTGGCGGTCTGCAGGCGGTAGCTGGTGCTGGCCATCGCGGTCGGGCCATCGCCCTGCACTGCACGCACTTCCACCTTGTGCTCCCCCACGGTAAGGTGGGTGGGGAGCGCGCCGCGCCACAGGTGCGGCGACGGCGTGGCTTCCGGCGAACGGTCGAAACCGCGCAGGCGCTCGGCGGTATCGTCGGCGACATTTTCCTGCAGCAGGCGCGGATCCGACTGTTCGACGCGCTTCATCGGCTGCCATGCGCCGTCGTCCACGCGGTACTCCACCAGCGAATCGGCCTGGCCCATGAACACGTTGGCGTACACGCCCCAGGCCGGGTACGCGCCCTGGCGCAGCACCTTCGGCGCGTGCAGGGCGATCTGATAATCGTCGGGTGCGCGCGCCACGTAATAGCGCAGGCCATAGTCACCACCGGGCTTGACCGAGAGCACCGCATAGCCGTTCGGGGTGCCATCGCTCATGGTTGCATCGGGGATGCCGCTGCTGTCCTTCACGCCCGACCAGAACGCCCCGCAGGCCGCGCCCACGTTGTACTCGTGCAGCGGCCTGCTGCCCTGCCAGCCTTCGGCGGCACCGTGGTAGTAGTGCTGTTGGGTGTGGCTATGGCCGCTGAGCACCAGCACGTTCGGGAAGTCCTTGAGCAGCGCGAACAGCCGCGCGCGGTCGGCATGGCGGAACGTCTCGCGGCCCGGCGCCGCATCGAACAGCGGGATGTGCATGCCGAGCACGATCAGCCGATCACGCGGCAGGCCCTTCAGATAGTTGCCGAGGAAGGTGAACTGGTCCGCGCGCAGGCCGCCGACGTAGCTCGGCTTGGCCTTGGGGTCGTAGACCACGTCATCGAGGAAGACGAAGCTCGCCCCGCCCTCTTCCACCGCGTAGGTATCCGGGCCGTACACGGCGCGCCAGCTGTCCAGCGAATGCGCGTCGTTGCCGGCATCCATGTCCAGGTCGTGGTTGCCCGGCACGTGGAACCACGGCACCTGCAGCTGCGCGGTGACCTTGTTGATGTCCGGGTAAAGGCTCAGATCGTCATTGACGATATCGCCCAGGGTGGTGCCCAGCCGCGCCGGATGCTTGCCGATGATCGGATCGACGATGGCGCGCTGGTAGTAGCCGATGTCCTGGCGGCTGGCGGTCTGCGAATCGGTGAAGACCAGCATCTCGAAGCCGTTGCGCGCCGCGTCCGTGCCCTTGGCCGGTTGCAGCGCGAAATCCCAGTTGCGGGTCGCGCCGCCGGTGGCGTGGATGCCGTCGTATTTCAGCTTCGGCGAGCCCTGCGGCGCATAGTGGCGCCAGTACGAGGGCAGCCCATTGGCGGCGGCCGGGAAGCGGTACTCGTCCGGCTTGATCACGAACACGGTCTGGCCCTCGCGTACTGGCAGGCTGTAGCTGCCATCGGCGGCGGTGCGCACGATCGTTTCGCCGTTGGACACCTGCACACCGGCCAGGCCAGGATCGGTCGGCCCGCGCCCCGGCTTGCCGTCGCGCTCCTGATAGACCTTGCCGGTAATCGTCGTGCCGGCAGCCCAGGCAGGCGAAGTCATCAACAGCAGGCAAGCCAGCCAGGCGGCAGTACGGGTCATCGAGGGCGGTCCGATCGGGGGTGGGGGATTGTAGAGCCGCACATCATCGCCTGCACCGCGTTTCACCGACGTTAAACGATGTGCCGCCCGGGCTTACCCCGCGTGGCGCGCCGCCAGCACTGCCACCGCGTCGTCCAGCGAGAGGCCACGCGCACGCAGCAGCACGGTCAGATGGAACAGCAGATCGGCCGACTCACCCAGCAGCGCGTCATCGTCCTGGACGACCCCGGCCAGCGCGGTTTCGACGCCCTCCTCGCCCACCTTCTGCGCGATGCGGCGGATGTCGCCCTCGAACAACGACGTGGTGTAACTGCCGGCCGGGCGCTGCTGCTCACGTTCGCGCACCACGGCATCCAACCGGCCCAGGAAGTTGCCCGGCGCCTGCGGGAAGCAGCTTTCGCTGCCGGTGTGGCAGGTCGGCCCGGCCGGGCGCGCACTGACCAGCAGGGTGTCGTTGTCGCAGTCGATCCGCACGGCCGTCACCGCGAGCACATTGCCGGAGGACTCGCCCTTGGTCCACAGCCGCTGCTTGCTGCGGCTGTAGAAGGTCATGTGGCCGGTGGCCAGGGTCTGCTCCAGCGAAGCCGCGTTGGCGTAGCCGAGCATCAGCACGCGCAGCGTGTCCGTATCCTGCACCACCACCGGCAGCAGGCCATCGCCCTTGCCCCAGTCCAGTTGCGCCAGCGCAGCGCGCGACGGGCGCACGTCAATGGAATTTACTTCAATAGACATCTCGAACCTCGATCTGCTGCTCGCGCAGGAACTGCTTGAGCGCGGGAATGGCGATGGCCCCGCCGTGGAAGACACTGGCGGCCAGCGCGCCATCGACGTCGGCCTGGTCGAACACATCGGCGAAGTGCTGCATCTCGCCGGCGCCACCGGAGGCGATCAACGGCACCTGGCACAGCGCGCGCGCCTGACGCAGCTGGGGCACGTCGTAGCCGCGGCGGACGCCATCACTGTCCATGCAGTTCAGCACGATCTCGCCGGCACCCCGGCGCTGCGCCTCCACCAGCCAGTCCAGGGTGCGCACCGCCACCGCCTGGGTTTTGTCCGGGTCGCCACTGAAGCGGCGCACCCGCCATTCGCCATCCGGTTCGCGCACCGAATCGATGCCGACGACCACGCACTGCACGCCGAACGCATCGGCCAGTTCTTCAATGAGCTCCGGCCGGCCCAGCGCCGGGGAGTTGATCGAAATCTTGTCGGCGCCGGCGTGCAGCACGCGCCGCGCGGTCTCGACATCGCTGATGCCGCCAGCCACGCAGAACGGGATGTCGATCAGGCGCGCGATGCGCTCGATCCAGGCCACGTCCACGGCGCGCCCCTCCGGACTGGCGCCGATGTCATAGAACACGAGTTCGTCCGCGCCCTGGTCGCGATAGCGCATCGCCAGCTCGGCGATGTCGCCCATGTCCACGTGGTCACGGAAACGCACGCCCTTGACCACGCGACCATCGCGCACGTCCAGGCACGGGATCAGGCGGCGGCTCAGCATGCCAGCGCTCCTTCCAGGGTCATGCGCCCTTCCAGCAGCGCCTTTCCGAGGATCGCGCCGCCGCAGCCGACGGCCTTGGCCTGGGCCACGTCGTCGGCATCACGCACGCCGCCGGAGGCCTGTACCGCCACGCCCGGCAGCAGGCGCGCCAAGTGTTGGTACAGATCGATGTTCGGCCCCGAAAGCATGCCGTCGCGGGCGATATCCGTGCACAGCAGGTGCCGCATGCCGGCCTCGGCGTAACGCTGGGCCAGCACGTCCAGGGTGTCCTCGGCGGTCTCGGTCCAGCCATGCACAGGCAGCAGCCAGCGACCATCCTCGGCCTGGCGCGCGTCGAGCGCGATGGTGAGCCGTTCAGGGCCAAAATCGCGCAGCCAGCCAATCACCGTGTCCGGCTCGCGGACCGATACCGAGCCGACCACCACGCGGGTAGCACCGGCATCGAGGATGCGCGCAACGTCATCGCACGAACGCACGCCGCCGCCGGTCTGCACCTGCAGGCCGGTCTGCGCCGCGATCGAGGAGAGCAGCGGTGCCAGGGTGTAACCGCCCGCACGGGCTGCATCCAGATCCACCAGATGCATCCAGCCCGCGCCCGCCGCGGCAAACGCCTGCGCGCGCGGCAGCGGGTCATCGCCGTAGGTGGTCTGCTGCGCGTAGTCGCCCTGCAGCAGGCGCACCACGCGGCCTTCGCGGATATCCAGGGCGGGATAGACGATGAAACTCATGTCGGTTCGTTCTCGATGAAATTGCGCAGGATGCGCGCGCCGGTGTCGGCCGAACGCTCCGGATGGAACTGGGCACCACTGTGCCGCCCGCGCTGCACGACGGCCGCGAACAGCCCGCCGTGATCGCAGGCGGCCACGGTGTCTTCGCCCAGCGGCGCGGCGTAGCTGTGGACGAAGTAGGCACTCGCCCGTGCCGGCACGCCGGCCAGCAGCGGCGACTCACGCAGCGGCAGCAGCCGGTTCCAGCCCATGTGCGGCACGCGGATGCCGGTTGCAGGGCGAAGGTGGCGCACGACCCCGGGCAAAAGGCCCAGGCATTCGACATGGCCTTCTTCAGAACCATCGAACAGCAGCTGCATGCCCAGGCAGATGCCGAGCAGCGGCACCTGCAGGTCGCGCAGCGGCTGGACCAGACCCTGTGCATGCAGGCGTGCCATGCCGTGCGGGGCCGCGCCGACGCCGGGCAGGATCACCCGCGAGACGCCCTCCAGGCCCTGCGCATCGCGGACCAGCCGCACCTGCACGCCCAGCCGCTCCAGCGCATAGCGGACCGAACCGAGGTTGGCGCCACCCGCATCGATCAGCGCAACCTCGGTCACAGCGCCCCCTTGGTGCTCGGCAGCGCGGTGCCCTGGCGTGGCAGGGCCTGGCGCAGCGCGCGGGCCAGCGCCTTGAAGCAGGCTTCGACCTTGTGATGGTCATTGTCGCCGCGCACGCTCAGGTGCAGGTTCAAGCCCGCCGCATCGCACAGCGAGCGGAAGAAGTGCGGCACCAGCTCGGTCGGCATGTCTCCCACGCGCTCGCGCTTGAACTCGCCTTCGAACACGAAATACGGGCGGCCGCTGAAATCCAGTGCGGCGCTGGCCAGGGTCTCATCCATCGGCAGGGTGAAGCCGTAGCGGCCGATGCCACGCTTGTCGCCAAGCGCCTCGCGCAGGGCCTGGCCCAGCGCCAGGCCGGTGTCTTCAATGGTGTGGTGCTCGTCGATGTGCAGGTCGCCCTCGGCCTGCACGCTCAGGGCGAAGCCGCCGTGCTTGCCGATCTGCTCCAGCATATGATCGAAGAACGGCAGCCCGGTGTGGGTCTGCGGTTCGGCGGTGCGATCCAGATCGACCTCGACCCGGATCCTGGTTTCCTTGGTGTTGCGCTGCACGGTGGCCCGACGCGGCGCATCAGCCAGCTCGTGCGCGATCGAGGTCCAGTCCCAGTCGCCGCCGAACTGTTCGGTGCGCAGCTGGAAGCCACGAATCTTCATGTTTTCGGCGAACTGGATGTCGGTCAGGCGGTCGCCCACCATCGCCGAGCGTGCCCAGTCGATGCTGCGGTCCTGCAGGTACGGCAGCATCAGGCCGATGCCCGGCTTGCGGGTCGGCGCGTTGTCCTGCGGCCAGGTGCCGTCGATCAGCACGTCACGGAAGGTGATGCCCTGGCTGGCGAAGATCTGCAGCATCAGGTCGTTGGGGCCGTCGAAGCTGGCCTGCGGATAGCCCTCGGTCCCCAGGCCGTCCTGGTTGCTGACGATCACGAACTGGTAGCCGGCATCGCGCAGCTTGAGCATCGCCGGGATCACATCGCGCACGAAGCGCAGCTTCTCGTAGGCGTCGATCTGGAAATCGGCGGGCTCTTCGATCAGGGTGCCGTCGCGGTCGACGAACAGAATCGGGGTCATGCGGCAGCCCTCCGGGCCGTCAGGGCAGCGAGTACGCGGTCGTTCTGTTCCGGGCTGCCGACGGTGATGCGCAGCGCATCGCCCAGCTGCGGCGCGGCGCGCTGGTCACGCACGACCACACCGGCCGCGAGCAGCGCATCGAACGCGCCCTGTGCGTCGGCGAAGCGGGCCAGCAGGTAGTTGCCCTGCGAGGGATAGACGCGCAGCACGCCGGGCAGCGTGGCAAGGCCGGCCTGCAGCCGCGCGCGTTCGGCCTTGATCTGTGCGATGCGCTGGCTGGTCACTGCGAGGTTCTCGGGGTCAAGGCCTGCCAACGCGAGCTCGGCACAGGGTGCGGGCACGGGATACGGGGCCTGGCAGCGGCGCAGCACCTGGATCAGGGCGGCATCGGCGATCAGGCTGCCGATGCGGGCGGCGGCCAGCGCATGCGCCTTGGACAACGTCCGCAGCACGGCGATGTTCTCGTAGCGGCCCAGCAGCGTGTTGGCGGAGGCCTGCTCCGCATACTCACCGTAGGCCTCGTCCACCACGACCAGCGCCCTGCCCTGCAATGCGGTGGCCACGCGCTCGATCTCGGCCAGCGTGATCACGCTGCCAGCGGGATTGGACGGCGAGCACAGGAACACCAGCTTGGCGTTGCCCGACAGCGCAGCGCCGATCACCGCATCGATATCGGCAACCAGCGCATCGCCCTGCTCGACCAGCGGCACCTCGATCACCGGCGCGTTCTGCAGGCGGGCGCAGACGGCGTACATGCCGAACACCGGCGGCGTGGTTACCACGGCATCCCGGCCCGGCTCGCACAGGGCGCGCACCAGCAGATCGATGGCCTCGTCACTGCCACGGCCGATCAACAGCTGCTCCGGCGCGCAGCCATAGAGCTCGGCCAGCCGATCACGGAGGGCGGCCGGCTGCGGATCGGGGTAGCGGCGCGCGACA
The DNA here is from genome assembly GCF_039673115.1 of Stenotrophomonas sp. TWI1183. Classification (NCBI taxonomy): domain Bacteria; kingdom Pseudomonadati; phylum Pseudomonadota; class Gammaproteobacteria; order Lysobacterales; family Lysobacteraceae; genus Stenotrophomonas; species Stenotrophomonas sp. TWI1183. The sequence goes on along the minus strand of NZ_JBDJKZ010000003.1, from coordinate 228,990 downwards.
CCGGTGACGTCAGCCGGATTGGCCCAGGCCGATTCGTTGGCGTTGAGCCAGACATCGCCGACCAGCGCGCTGCTGCGCGCCGAGGAGTACCCGGTGAACGCCTGCAGGTCCTCGCGGACCAGCGACAGAAAGGATCCGGTGCTCATGCCGCCGCCTCCATGCGCAGGGTCACGGCATTCTCGTGCGCATCCAGGCCTTCGGCGCGCGCCAGCACGCGGGCGCACTCGCCGATCGCGGCGATGCCCGCAGCGGTGGCCGACTGCACGCTGATCAGGTTCTGGAAGCTGGCCACGCTGACGCCGCTGTAGGCGCGCGCGGCGCCCGCGGTCGGCAGCACGTGGTTGGTGCCGCTGCAGTAATCGCCCAGCGCTTCGGGGGTGTAGTCGCCGAGGAAAACCGAGCCGGCCGCTTCCACCTTCTCAAGCCACGCGCGCGGATCGCGCAGCGCCAGGATCAGATGTTCCGGCGCATACCGGTTGCTGATCGCGAACGCATCCTCCAGCGCATCGACCAGGATCAGGCGCGAGGACGCCAGCGCCTGCGCGGCGATCTCCGCGCGCGACAGCTCCGCCAGTTGCGCTTCAACCTCAGCTTCAACCCGGTCGACCATGCCTGCGTCGTCGGTCAGCAGCAGCACCTGCGAATCCGGACCATGCTCGGCCTGCGAGAGCAGATCGGCCGCGACGAACGCGGGATTGGCGCCGGCGTCGGCAATGACCAGCACTTCCGACGGCCCAGCCGGCATGTCGATCGCAGCGGCGCCGTCCTGGGCCACCTGCTGCTTGGCTTCGGTCACGTAGCTGTTGCCCGGGCCATACAGCTTGTCGCAGGCCGGGATGCTGTCGGTCCCGTACGCCATCGCCGCGATCGCCTGCGCGCCGCCCAGCTTGAACACGCGGTGCACACCGGTCAGGCGCGCGGCCACCAGCACCGCGGGATCGGCGCTGCCGTCCTTGCGCGGCGGCGTGCACAGCACGACTTCCCGGCAGCCGGCCAACTGTGCGGGCACGCCCAGCATCAACGCGGTCGACGGCAACGGCGCGCTGCCGGCCGGCACATACAGACCCACCCGACCGATCGGGCGCACCACACGCTCGCAACGCACGCCGGGCGCGGTTTCGACCGCATACCCCTGGCTCATGCCGGCCGTGTGGAAGGTCCGGATACGCGCGGCGGCATCGATCATCGCCTGGCGCAGTTCGGCCGGGACGGCCTGTTCGGCGGCGGCGAACTCCGCCTCGCTGACCTCGAAGCTCTCCGGTGCCACCCCGTCGAAGCGCAGGGTGATCTCGCGCAGCGCGGCATCGCCGCCTTCGCGCACCGCCGCGATCAAGGCCGCGACGGACTCACGGGTACGCGCCGCCACGGCCTGGACCGGGCGTTGCAGCGCCTGCGCCCGGGCGCCGGCATCCAATTGGGACCACGTCAAACGATTCATGCCAGCGACCGCTCCACACTCAACACCATCAAGCCCTGCGCGCCCGCGCGCTCCAGGTCCTCCAACCGCTGCCAGGTCAACGCACCGTGGCACATCGTCTGCAAACGCAGGTGGCCGCCGTCATCGGGCAGCTGCACCAGCGGATCGGCATCGGGCAGCAGGCGGGTCAGCTCGGAGACCCGGTCCAGCGCGGCGCGGAACATCAGCAGCTTGCTGTCCTGCACCTTCACGACGCCATCGAGGCGGCGCAGCAGCATCGCCATCAGGCCGGCGCGGGCGTCATCGGGCGTGCGTACCGGCCCGGCCAGCACCGCTTCGCTTTCCAGCAGGGTTTCGACCGGCTTGAGCTGGTTGGCGGCCAGGGTGGCGCCGCTGGAGACCAGATCGCAGATCAGATCGGCGGTGCCCAGCCGCGGGGCGATCTCGACCGAGCCGGACAGTTCGACCACCTGCGCATCCACGCCGCGCTCGGCCAGCCAGTCGGCCAGGATCGCGGGGTAGCTGGTGGCGATGCGCTTGCCGGCCAGCTGCTCCACGCCCGTCCATTCCCACTCCTCCGGCACCGCCAGCATCAAGCGGCACTGGCCGAAGTTGAGGCCGCGCAGCGCCTGGTAGGCGTCCGGCAGGCCGATCCGGCGGCGCGCAGCGCCCTGCTCGTCCAGCTCATTGCGGCCGACGATGCCGAAATCGCACACGCCATCGGCGATCAGGCCGGGAATGTCGTCATCGCGGACCAGCAGCAGGTCCACCGGCAACGACTCGCCGTAGCAGAACAGCTTGTCGCGGCTCTGCCGCCAGCTCAGCCCGCAGGCGGTCAGCAGGCTGCGCGCAGGCTCGGCCAGCCGCCCGTTCTTCTGGATGGCGATACGCAGCCGGTCACGTGCCGGGGCGGTCTGGGTTGCACTCATGGGGGAGGTCTCTACTCGGATTCGGGGGAGGTCGGCGTGGCGGCGATGGCGGCGGCGTAACCGCCGTGGCCGTGGTCCAGCGAGCGCGCCACGCGCCCGGTGGTGGTCACGCTGACCCCGGTCAACTCATGGATCTCGCGATACGGCACGCCCTGCTGCAGCAGCGGCACGACCTTCCAGCGGTCGGACAGCGCCTCCAGCTCGGCCGGCGTGCACAGGTCGCGCAGGAACGCGGTCACCGCCTCGGGATCGGAGAGGGCAGCAAAGGCGCGCGCCAGCGAGGCCAGATCGGCCTGGGCATCTTTTTCACGGGGGATCGGACGTAGTTTCATCGTATCAATGTAATAGCGTGCTATTACATTAGCCCAAACGAGGGGGCACGGTCAAACCGCTGCAGTGAGCGGACCGGGAGTGTTCAGGGTCCGGAAACGAACAACGCCCGCGTGGGCGGGCGTTGTTCCAGGTCTCCAAGGAAGCGTGCCGACCCCCGGTCGGCACCTACCGGCAGCGGACCTCGGCGCGCAGGGCGCCGCTGCCGAGGCATTCGCCCAACAGGCTGCCCTGGCGGCTGGGAAGCTGCTCCAAGGCCTCCAGGGGGCCTGCGCCGTTGGGGCACACGCTGCTGGCCAGCTCGCGCAGGTCGTGCTCCAACAGCTGCTGGTCAACCATGTGGCAGCGATCGACGGTCAACCGGTAATGCCCGGGGCCGATCCGCTTGCTGCGGAGCTGCGGGTCGCTCTGGCAGCCGGCGAGCAGGAGCAGCATCAGCGCCCCTGCGGCGGCCTGCTTCATGCCATCGCCTTGGCCTGCTCCAGCTCGACCTGCAGCGCGCTGGCCAGCTCGTCGCGGGCGACCTCGAACTGCTGCTCGCGCAGCAGATCCTTGACCGCGACCACGCCACGCGCCAGCTCGTCCTCACCGGCCAGCACGACGAAGCGGATGCCCGCCTTGGCCGCGTACTGGAACTGCTTGCCGATCTTCTTCGGCTCCATCTGCACTTCGGCATTGATGCCGCCGACGCGCAGGCGACGGGCGATATCCAGCGACTCGGGCAGGCCGTTGTCGTCCATCAGGGCCACCAGCGCGTGCACGCTGCTGTCCTCGATACCGGCGATCAGGCCGGCTTCGCGCAGCTGCCAGAACAGGCGGGTCAGGCCGATGGAAATGCCCACGCCCGGCAGCTTGGACTTGCTGTAGTGGCTGGCCAGGTCTTCGTAACGGCCGCCGGAGCAGATCGAGCCGATCTGCGGGTGGTCGGTCAGCGTGGTCTCGTAGACGGTGCCGGTGTAGTAATCCAGGCCGCGCGCGATGGAGAAGTTCAGGCAGTACGCGGTTTCCGGCACCCCCAGCGCCTTGACCAGCTGCAGCACTTCGCGCAGTTCGGCCACGCCCTGCGTGAGCGTTTCGCTGGCGGCGCCATCAACCAGCAGCGCATCCAGCTGCGCCAGCGCATCGGCATGGCTGCCCGAGCGCACGGCCACGAACGCCAGGATGCGCTCGACCTGCTCGGCCGGAATCTCGAAGCCCTCGCCCACCAGCGTCTCGCGCACGTAATCGGCGCCGCGCTTGTCCAGCTTGTCCACTTCCCGCAGCACGGCCAGCTGACGCTCGCCATCGGCCACGCCCAGGCTTTCGAAGAAGCCGCGCATCAACTTGCGGTTGTTGAGCTGCACCGAGAAATCGCCGATACGCAGTTCAGCGAACACCGCATGGATGACCGCCAGCACTTCGGCGTCGTAGCGGGTGCTCAGCGTGTCCTTGCCGATCACATCGATGTCGCACTGGTAGAACTCGCGGAAGCGGCCACGCTGGGCGCGCTCGCCACGGTACACGCGCTGCATCTGGTAGCGGCGGAACGGGAAGGTCAGGTCGTGCTCGTGCTCGGCGACATAACGTGCCAGCGGCACGGTCAGGTCGAAGCGCAGGGCCAGTTCCGGCAGCGCTTTCTCTTCCGCTTCGGCGGCGTTGGCCAGCGCACCGGTGGACTGCACGAAATACACCTGGCGCTCGGTCTCGCCGCCGGACTTGGTCAGCAGCACATCGGACAGCTCGAACACCGGCGTCTCCACCGGCAGGAACCCGAACCGCTCGTAGTTGCGGCGGATGACGTCCAGCATGCGCTGGAACGCGATCTGCTCACGCGGCAGCAATTCCATGATGCCGGGCGGCGTACGGGGCTTGATCACTTGCGGGACTCCTGCGGAAACGGGGGGATGAGCGAGCGGCATATTCTAGCCGCAGCCGGCGCAACGAGCCGCATCCGGGCGCCGGGAGCCGGGCCAAGGGCGGCATGAAGTATCATGGGCAGGCCCCGCTTGCTGACCTGACATGACCCGGCCTCACCCCGGTACCGCGCTTTCCGCTGTTGAAGACCCCGCCGCCCCCGGCTGCTCGCCCCTGCGCGACTGCCTGCATTGCTCGGTCCGGCACCTGGCGGTCTGCTCGGCGTTGTCGCCGGATGAAGTGCAGGCACTCGAACGGGTCACCGTCTCCCTGGCACTGCCGCTGGGCTCCACGCTGGCCCGTGCCGGTGAGCCCCGCCAACATGTCTATACGATTACGGCCGGTGCGCTGCGGCTGGTCCGCACGCTGGCCGACGGTCGGCGCCAGATCAGCGGCTTCGTGCTGCCCGGCGATTTCCTCGGACTGAGCGGCAGCGATCATCACCGTTACGATATCGAAGCCATCGCCGACAGCCGCGTCTGCCGCGTGGCCCTGCCGCAGATGAAGGACCTGCGCTCGCGCTTCCCGCACCTGGAACGCAAGCTGCTGCAGCGCGCGTGCCAGGAGCTGGATGCCGCCCAGGACGCCGCGATGGCGCTGGGCCGACTGCAGCCGGCCGAGAAAGTCGCCGATTTCCTGCTGCGCCTGGCCGCGCGCGAAGCACTGCTCGGTGAACCCGGCCTGCGCGTGACCCTGCCGATGGGCCGTGGCGACATCGCCGACCATCTTGGCCTGACCATGGAAACGGTCAGCCGCACCTTCACCAAGCTGCGCCAGCAGGGCCTGATTGCCCTGCCCCATCTGAACACCGTCGAGATCCTGGACGAAGCCGGCCTGCAGAAGCTCTCGGCCGACGAATCCTACTAGGCGTGCCGGGCGCTGCCCGGCTGCTCCGGCTTCCGCGCGTCAACCGCCTCACCCGCGCAACAGCACCTCGCGCAGCGCGCCATACTCGGGGGCACATGCCTCGGCCGTCGCGGGCCGCTCCAGCAAGGCGGCCAGTGCCGGCGGCACCTCCAGCGGCTTCCCGATCAGCGGCTCCACCACCGACTCGAACTTGGCCGGATGCGCCGTCGCCGCGACCGCCCAATGTCCCTGCACGCCCGCAGCCCGCAGATGCTCCAGGCGCGCCACTGCGGTTGCCGTGTGTGGACAGAAGACTTCGCCATGCAGGTCATGGCGGCGGCGGATCAGTTCGCGGATCGCCGCATCATCCACCGCCTCGGCAGTGAACGCGGCCCGGAGCGCCACATCATCTTCGTTGTACAGCCAGCGCAGCCGCTCGAAGTTGCTCGGCGCGCCCACGTCCATCGCATTGGCGATCGTCGCCACGCTGGTCCGCGCCTGGTAGGCCTCGCCGTGGAAGTAGCGCGGCAGCACATCGTTGGCATTGGTGGCCAACGCGATCTGCCCCAGTGGCAAGCCCATCGCGCGCGCCAGGATCGCCGCCATCGCATTGCCGAGGTTGCCGGTGGGAATCACCAGGTTCAGCACGTGGCCGGTCTGGGCCTGGTGCACCAGCGCCGCATGCGCGTAGTAACTCATCTGCGGCAGCCAGCGGCCCAGGCTGATGCTGTTGGCCGAGCTCAACGGCACCTGCTCCTGCAGCCCGCGATCGCCCAGCGCCTGCTTCACCATCGCCTGGCAATCGTCGAAGGAACCGGCCACCCGCAGCGTCTGGATGTTGTCGCCGAAGCAGCCCAGCTGATGCGCCTGCCGCGGCGAGACCCGGCCCTCCGGGTACAGCACCACCACGCGGATCCCGGGCTGGCGGTGAAACGCAGCCGCGACGGCGGCCCCGGTGTCCCCCGAGGTGGCGACCACGATCGTCAGCGGTCGTTCTCGCCCCTGCTGCAAGCGGGCCAGGCATGCGGCCAGGAAGCGCGCACCGAAGTCCTTGAACGCTGCGGTCGGGCCATGGAAGAGCTCGAGGACATGATCATCGGCGGTCGCCAGCGGACGCAGCGGCGCATCGAAATCGAAGGCCTGCCCGCACAGCTCGGGCAGCGCTTTCTCCAGGGCATCGTCATGGAAATACGGGGCCAGCACCGCCGCGGCGGTCTGTGCGAAGGAACCCTGCGCTGACCAGCTCTGCAGCTGCGGGCGATGGTCGGGAACATACAGGCCGCCGTCCGGGGCGAGGCCGGCGGCAAGCGCCTGGCTGAGCGAAGCGGCGGGTGCAGCGTGACGCGTGGAAACAAACTTCATCGGATATCCCAACGTAGAAAGAGTGGAAGCGTCACAGCAGGCGCGCGGCGGGGGCATTCAGGGGCGACACCCAGCCCTGACTCGCGAAGCCTGCGTCCGCGAACGCCTGCTGGACCGCGCCCTGCGCAGCAAGCGCAGCATCACGCTGCTCGAACCAGGCAAACACGCTCGGCCCCGCGCCGGAGATGCTGGCGCCCATCGCTCCGGCATCCAGTGCCGCATCGCGCGCGGCGGCAAACCCGGTGATCAGACCGGCCCGACGCGGCTCCACCAGCACGTCACGCAGGCCGGCGCGGACCAGCGAGGCATCGCCGGTGTAGCAGCCACTGAGCACCAGCGCCAGGTTCGCGCTCTGCGCAACGAATTCGCCCAGAGCGTAATGCCCCTGCAGCGCGGCGCGTGCGCGACGCGTCTCCAGCACCGCATCCGGATGCACCAGCAGGCTGTGCCACGCCGCCGGGACCGGCACCGGCACCAGGCGATCGGCGGTGCTCAGGACCAAGCCACCCAGCAGCATCGGGCCGAGGTTGTCGCCATGGCGGCCACCACTGGCCACCGCCTCGCCGGTCAACGCGAACGGATACAGTGCCTCACGCGACAGCGGCTGCGGCAACAGCGCATTGGCCGCGACCAGCGCCGCCACGCATGAGGCGGCCGAGCCGCCCATCCCCGAGCCCAGCGCGATGCCCTTGTCGATCGCCAGCTCGAATCCAAACGGCAGATCCAGCGCGGCGCGCAGCGCGATCAACGCGGCGCCGGCGGTGTTGTCCTCGGCGACCCGCGGCAGATCCACCGTGGTGCCGCGGATCGCGTGGATGCGTACCACCGGCTCCGCGATACGCCGCACCGTCACGGTATCGCCGACGCCCTCGATGGCGTGGCCGAGGATGTCGAATCCCACCCCCACATTGCCGACCGAGGCCGGCGCGAACGCACGTGCTTCAACGATGCTGCCGTCACTCACAGGCGTGCTCCTTCGCCCACCGCCACGCGCAGCACATCGGCGAACACGCCGGCGGCGGTGACCTCCGGCCCGGCGCCCGGGCCCTGCACCACCAGCGGGTTGTCGCAGTAGCGGCGCGTGGTGAACTGCACCACGTTGTCGGTCAGTCGCAGGTTGGCGAAGGCATGCCCGGCCGGCAGTGCGACCAGGCCGACTTCAGCACCGTCCGGCGTCAGGCGCGCCACATAGCGCAGCACCGCGCCGTCCGCTTTGGCGACTGCCAGGCGCTCGGCGAACACCGCATCGATCTGCGGCAGGCCGGCCATGAAATCGTCCACGCTGGCCTGGCGCAGTGCTTCAGGCACCAGACTCTCCACGCGCACCTGCTCCAGGCTGAGCTCACGGCCCGCCTCACGCGCCAGGATCACCAGCTTGCGCGCCACATCCACGCCGGACAGATCATCACGCGGGTCCGGCTCGGTATACCCCATGCCCCGCGCCTGGCTGACCAGCGCGGAGAACGGCACCTGGCCATCGTATTTGTTGAACAGCCACGCCAGCGTGCCGGAGAAGATGCCGTCGATCGCCAGCACTTCATCGCCGGTATCGACCAGGTCGCGCAGCGTGGTGATCACCGGCAGGCCGGCACCCACCGTGGCCTCGTAACGGAAACGCGCGCCGCTGCCGGCGGCCGCCTCGCGGATCGCGTGATAGCGCTCCAGCGGACCGGCGCCGGCCTGCTTGTTCGGGGTGACCACGTGGATGCCCGCCGCCAGCCAGCCGGCATAGCGGTCGGCCACGTCGGCACTGCCGCTGCAGTCGATGATCAGCGCGTGCGGCAGGTGGGCGGAGAGCAGGTGTTCGGTGAATGCGTCCAGATCGCTCGGCTGCGCAGGACCGGACAGCGCCGCGCGCCAGTCGCCTTTCAGGCCGCGCTCGTCCAGCACCATCCGCGTGCGCGAGGCGACCGCGCGCAGGCGCAGATCCACATTGGCGCGGCCGAGCAACTGCCCCTGCGCCGCCTGCAGCTGATCCAGCAGCGCCGCACCCACGTTGCCCGGGCCGATCACACCGACCGAGAACGTCTGCGGCGACAGCCAGAAGCCGGCATGCGCCGCACGCAGGGCCTTGGTGGCGTGGCGGCTGTCCACGGCCACGGAGATGTTCCGCTCGGAGGAGCCCTGCGCGATCGCCAGGATGTTCACCTGTGCGCGGCCCAGCGATTCGAACAGGCGCGCGGCCACGCCGGGCTGCCCGGCCATGCCATCGCCGACTGCGGCCAGCACGCTGACGTTGTCGGTGAGCTGCACGCGCTGCACCTGGCCCAGGCTCAACTCGTGGGCGAAGGCCTGCAACAGCGACTCGCGCGCACGCACGGCCTCGGCCTGTTTCACCACGCAGCAGATCGAATGTTCGGAGGAGCCCTGCGAGATCATCACCACCGACACATGCGCATTGCGCAACGCCGCGAACACACGCTCGGCCGTGCCCGGCACGCCGATCAGGCCGGTGCCTTCCAGATTGAGCACGGCCAGGTCCGGGCTCAGGGTCAGCCCCTTGATCGGGCCGGAGGCGGTGCGCTCGGCGGTGATGCGCGTACCCGGATGATCCGGGTGGAACGTGTTGCGGATGATGATCGGCAGGCCACGCTCGATCGCCGGGGACATCGTCTGCGGGTGCACCACCTTCGCGCCGAAGTACGCCAGCTCGCAGGCCTCGTCGTAACTCAGCGCTTCCAGCTGGACCGCCTCCGGCACCACCCGCGGATCGGCTGATAGCACGCCGTCCACATCCGTCCAGATGTGCAGCTCATCGGCGTTGAACAGCGCGGCGAAGATCGCACCGGAATAGTCGCTGCCGTTGCGGCCGAGCGTGGTGATGCGGTCCTGGCGGTCGCGGGCGACGAAGCCGGTCGCCACGATGCGCACCTGCGGGTGCTGCAGGCGCCACTGGGCCAGGCGTTCGGCGCTGCGCACCCAGTCCACATCCACGCCCAGCTCACCGCGTTCGATCACCAGCACATCGCGCGCATCCAGCACCGCGCAGTCTTCGCCCAGCGTCTGCAGGTATTTCCCGAGCAGCTGGGCTGAATACACCTCGCCCATGCCCTGCACGCGGTCCAGCACCTCGGCGGGCAAGCCACCGATCACCGCCAGCGCGCCCAGCACCTCGGCCAATTCGTCGAAGCGCTGGTCCAGCCACTCCACGGTCGCGCCGGCGTGCTCACCGAGCAGGGCCACCGCCGCGCCGCGATGGCGCGCCCGCAGCGCATGCCACTGCTCGCGCCAGGCCGAGCCCTCTTCGGCCGCCAACGTCGCCACCGCGATCAGCGCATCGGTGACGCCCTTCATCGCCGAGACCACGGTGACCTGCATCGCCTCGTCACGCGCCAGCAGCAGCTGCGCCACGTGGCGATAGCGTTCGGCATCGGCGACCGAGGTGCCGCCGAACTTGTGGACCACGGTGGCCACGCCGGCCCGCGACGCGACGGAGACGGCAGGCAGGGCGGAAGGTGGAGCGGAAGCGGCGACAGAAGACATGCTGACCTCGATGGGAGGCCCCGCGTCATATCAGGTTCGAGAGTCTCCCCCGCCACCTGATCTGGGTGCGGGGCCGTGGTTTTCGGAAATTACGCGAAGACGACGGGCCGCACCGGGCGAGTGGTGGCGGTGGTAATGATGGTGGTACCGGTCGACACGGCCTGGCCGCCCGCGGAGGCGGGAACGAGCAGGTGGGCGTGGGCGACGGTGATGACCATGGGCCAAGAAAACTACGCCGCCGCCCTGCTTGTCAAGTGCTGCATCGCAAAAGATCGCCGCACGTCATCTGCACTGATCGTCGGCCAACAAGTTGCGAATGACACCATCCAGGCGGCACAACGGCTGCCCTAGCCAACGTGCTCGGCCACCGCCGCGGGCGGCCGATGCGCATGCGCGCACATCAGCACGCCGGACACCAGGCAGATGATCGCCACCGTCTCCATCAGCGTCGGCCAGCGCTGCTGCCAGGCAAACCCATAGAGCAGCGCGAACAGGGTTTCAAACACGATCATCTGCCCGGTCAGGGTCAACGGCAGGTTGCGGCTGGCGCGGTTCCAGCACGCGTTGCCGAGCACCGAGGCGACCACGGCGACGCCTGCGCTGATCAGCCAGAAGTTCAGCCACTCGCCGGGGGGATGCACGGTCGCGCTGGTCAGAAAGGCGCTGGGCACCAGCACCAGGGCGAGCCCGCCGGTGGTGATGCCGGTCAGCAGCGACCAGTCGTGCCCGGACAGGTCCGGCCGGCGCGCCAGCCAACGGCTGTTGCCGATCGAATACACCGCCCAGGACAACAAGGCACCGACCGCGCACAGCAGGCCCAGCAGCCTTCGCCCGGCCGAGCCCTCGGCGTGTTCGGCCATCAAGGCCTCATAGCCCACCAGCGCCACGCCGAGCAGGCACAGCAGCAGCGCAGGGGCCAGGCGTCGCAGCGGCACGGCGCCTTCCTCGCGCACGCCGGCCAGGGTCACCACCACCGGAATCAACCCGACGATCAGCGAAGCGGCGGCACCGCCGGCCCACTGCACCGCGTTGGCCAGCAGCAGGAAATAGACCAGGTTGCCGGCCAGGCTCAGCCACAACAGGCCCCGCCACTCGGGCCAGCCGAGCCGTTCCTTGAGCTGCCGCCAGCGCGGTGCCAGCAGTACCACGGCGATCAGGCCATAGACCAGGTAACGGCCGGCCGAGAGCTGCACGGCGTTGAAGCTGTGCAGCATCGCCGGGGCGAGGAACACCACGCCCCACAGCGCGCCGGCGGCGATGCCATTGGCGATGCCCACGCCCATCGATCGTTTCATTGTGGCTCGCGCTTGTGCATTGGCCGCGCAGTGTAGGAGCCGCGGGCGGCGGCGTCTTGACCGAGGCTACTGCCGCCGGAACGCCTGCGGGGTCAGCCCGGTTTCCCGGCGCAGGGCACGGGTCAGCGCACTGTGCTCGGAATACCCGGCATCCAGTGCGATCGTGGCGATGCTGTCGGTGCTGGTGAGCAGCCGATGCTTGGCCCAGCGCAGCCGGCAGGCGCTGAGCCAAGCCTGCGGCGGCACCCCGAACTCCTGCACGAAGGCCGCGTGCAGGCGGCTGCCGCTGATCCCGACCAGCGCCGCCATGCGGGCCACGTTCCAGTCCGCGCCAGGATGGGCCGTCAGCCGCGTGCACAGCGCATGCAGCCGCCCTGCGCTGCCGGCGGGCGCGTACTGCTGCAACAGCACGGCCAGCAGATCGTGGTTGGCGTGCTCTGCCGCACCCGTGAGGCGCTGCCGCAACCCCTGGGGCAGGGCCAGCCAGCGCTGGCGGCGCAGGTGGTCGAGCGTATCGTCATCGATCACCCCGGCCGGGCAGTCGACGATCAGCATCAGGTGGTCGCCATCGCCGGTTTGCGCATGTCCCTCGCCGGGCGCCACGAAGGCCCCCTGCAGCACATCCAGGCGGCCGCCAACCGCATCGACCTCAACATCCAGGTCTCCGCGCAGCGGCAGCACCCATTGCGCAAAGTCGTGCCGGTCCACGTCGCTGGACGTTCCGTAACACCGCAGGTGGCAGGCGCTGGCAGGCATGCCGATAGTCTGCGCGCAGGGCAAAGGGCACCGCAAGCCGCGCTTGCGCGTACCATGGCGGCCGACCCGTACAACATGGAGCGTTTACCGTGGCCTGCACCATCGTTCCCCTGAGTGATCGCCCCGACCTGCTGCCCCTCGTGGCCGGGTGGTACTTCCAGGAATGGGGACACCATGTTCCCGGAATGGCGCTGTTGGATGAGCAGCAACGGCTGGAGGTCTTCCTGCAGGACGATGAGCTGCCGCTGCTGCTGATCGCGCTGGACGGTGAGGTTCCCGTCGCTGCCGCGCAGCTCAAGTTCCATGAACGCACCGAACGGCCCGAACGCCTGCATTGGCTGGGCGGCGTGTATGTCGATCCGGCGCACCGCGGGCGCGGCTTGGCCGAGAAGGTCATCGCTGAACTGGTGGTGCGCGGCCGGGCGCTCGGCGTCCGCGATATCTACCTGCAGACCGAAGCCGATGATGGCGGCCTGTATCGCCGGTTGGGCTGGGCCCCGTTGGAGTCCGTGCCGCATGCCGCCGGGATGCCGGTGCGGATCATGGTCCGCAGCGTGGCCGCCGATCCGGCCGACTGAACGCGCGGTGGCGGCCGCGGGCCGCAGGGATGAATGCGACGCCGTTGAACGGCGTCAGCGGAAGCGCACCGGCTGGGGCGCCGGGCGGTCGGCCAGCGAGCCGAGGGTGAAGGTGTAACCGGCTTCTTCCAGCAGCTTGCGCATGCGCAGCTCGGCGCGCTTGGGATACGCCAGCGACGTCGGTGCATGCAGCGCGTACGAGGTTGATTTCCCGGGCAGCGTTTCGCGGGTCACCGAGGACTGATTGGTCTCGCACGCGTTGGCCCACAGGTCCATCAGCACCTTCGGGCCGATGGATTGATTGTTGCTGAGACGAAGCGTCAGCCAACGCATGTGTTCCATGACAAATCCAAGCGGCTCTTTGTCCCGAGTATGCACCAATTCCCGCACCACCGTTCAGCGCCGTGCGGGGCCTGGCCAACGCCAGGGTTGCCAGGCACAAACGAACAGCCCCGGGAGTGCCGGGGCTGTTCTGGTACCGCTTCAGGAAGCGACTGGAACTCAGTGCTTCATGGCGTGCTTGCGGTCGCGCATCACCGCGTGGCATTCCTGCACCTGCGGCAGCAGGCGCTGCACTTCCTGACGGGCGGCCGGCGAGGTGTCGGCGTCGGTCAAGGTGTCCTTGAACGCCTTCAGCAGGCGATCCTCGGATTCTTCCAGCTCGGCCACGTAGCCGTACTGCTTGTCGCCCAGGGTGGCGCGCACCTTGCCGTAGAACTGCTGCATGGAACCGACGAAGGTGCCATGGTCGGCCGGCTTGCCGCCTGCGGCGACAACGGTGGCGCTCAGCGAGCGGACGATCTCATTCTTGACACCGGCAATACGGGTGAAGAGCGCCGCCAACTCGGCATCTTCGACCTTGCCTGCGGCCTCGGTGTAGAACTCCTGGCCATCGCGGGCGATTTCGATCAGGTCGTTCAAGTTATGCGCGGTCTTCGATTCGGTATTCACTGCGATGTACTCCTGTTGGTCCGGTTTGGCCCGTGAGTTGTTGTCGGGGTGAGTCGACTTTTCCGCATCGGCCATGAAGTCGGCGTGACACTGAAATACAAGTGTTCAGCGAGCTCAACGCCCTGCGTGATCGATGTGCACGGCGCGTCGTCGGCGTGCGAAATGCGTGTTACTTCCCTGCCCTTTTCCGCTTGATCCATGACAGGCATTGCCCCGCAACCGCAGTGAGCAGGATCAGCGAATTGGTCACCACGAACACGATCGATCCGGTGGCCGCGCTGTACGCGATGAACAGCACGGAGGCGGTGATCTGGCCGACGAACAACCACGTCGATACCGCCTGCGCGTCGTCGGCCGTCCACTGCTTCCAGATCTGCCGCCACAGCGTGGCGATCAACACGGCGGTCGCGGCCCAACCGAGCAGGTCGATCGGCTCCATCAGCGCGCCAGCAACGACGCCGGCGCGACGTCGCCCATCACCTCATCCGTTGCCAACGCAACGCGCTGCTCCAGCCGACGCAGGAAGTCGCTGAAGCCATGCGGCGCACGCGCCTGCCGGCGGGCGCTGGTCATCACCCGCGGTCTGGCCAGGCGCGCGACCCGCATGCCCGCGCCCTGCATGGTCTGGATCAGCGCGACGTCTTCACCGGTCGCCAGTGGCGCGAAGCCGCCTGACTGCCGATACGCCGCCGCGCTGAAGCCCATGTTGGCGCCGTGCACGTGCGGATGCCCGTCCACCGCATGCTCACCCTGCAGGAACTGCTCGCGCACGGCCTGCGGATAGTCCAGCCAATCGCCTACCGCCACCACGCCGCAGAACGCACTCGCGCCGCAGTGAAGCTGCCGCGCCAGCCAATCCGGCGGCACCACGCTGTCCGCATCCGTGCAGCCGATCCAGCGGGCGCCAAGCGCCAACGCCCGCTCGCTGGCTGCCGCACGGGCGACGCCGACGCAGCCCGCCTCCACGGTGACCACCTCCACTCCCATGCGCTGGCAGATCCAGCCGGTCGCATCGGTACAGCAATCCAGCGCCACCACGATGACCACCGGCTCGCCGCGCAGGGCCGGATGCAGGGCGGCTACCTGCAGCGACTGCAGGCAGGCAGCGATCAGTTGTTCTTCGTTGTGCGCGGGAAGGGTCACGGCAATCATCGCAGGCCCTCGCGCTCGGCGACGGACGTGGTATCGGCAGACCACCCCTCCAGCAGCATGTCCTCGTCACGATAGGAAAACAGGCGAGGCAGACAGGCATCCAACTGCGCGTGCACGAACGCCGCGCTGCACCGCGCCTGCTCGAACGGCACGCGCCAATGGCAGGCGACCACCACACCCTGCGGCGCCAGCGAGGTGACCACCTGCGCGGCGGTCTGCTGCATGTCTTCCGGGGTCAGGTAGTAACCCATCTCGCCGAGCACGATCAGATCGAACCTGCCGGCCGGCCATGACTGCGGGTGTCGTGCCTGTTCAAGGGTGACGTGCGCATGGCCCCGCGTCATCACGCGCGCCGCGGCGACCGCGCCTTCGCTCAGGTCCGTGGCGAGCAGCTGGTCGCAGCGCTCTGCCAGGGCCGCCGTCAGGACCCCGTTGGAGCAGCCCAGCTCCCAGCCCCGGGAAAACCGCGCGCGCGGCAGGCTCGCCAACGTGAGCGCGCGCTTGCGGCGCTCGTACCAGCGGGTGCGGTACTGGAAGGGATCCTCTTCCTGGTACAGCGCGTTGAAATAGGCGACATCGCTCATCCGATCAGTACCTCGTAATTCCGTTCGAACCGCTGCAGCACCGCGGCAGGCAGGATGGGATCGCAGTCCAGCCCCTCCACCGCACCGGTCTGGGTCACGAACTGCAGGATGGCCTCGCGCTTGCGCGCCACGATGGCATCATCCAGCGCATAGCGCGTGGCCGGCACCCAGGCCGTCGGCGCCACCTGCGGGTCCAGCCAATGCCACCCCCAGACGGGATATTCCTTCAGTGCCGCACCTCGCGTGGCGCAGGCCTGCACACACGCGCGGGCGACCGCTTCGTGGTCCGGATGTCCGTCGAAGCGCCACGGCGCCAGCACCAGATCATCGGCCTGCAGCACGTTCGCCAGCTGCTCGGCAATCCACGTTTCGCTGGCCGTCACCGCGCCGTCGTCGATGTGCCAGGAGAGCCGCTCGGCACTCGCCAGACCCAGGAAACGAAGCGCCTCGTCCAGTTCGGCGGCGCGGGCCGCGCGCAGCCTTTCCGGCGTCCACGCGGGGTGATCGGGATAGCAGGCCTCGCCATCGGTCACCGACACCACCACGATTCGCAGGCCCTGCTGGTGGGCCAGCGCCATCAGCCCGCCGCAGGCCAGCACTTCATCGTCGGGATGCGGCGATACCACTACCAGCCGCCGCGCATCGCCGAAAAACGCCGCAGGCGACCCAACGGGCAGCGTCTGCAACCAAGGCGATGCCGACCATTGCGCTTCCGTCACGCCGCCGCCTGCGATCTGACGATTCACAGCGTCCACGCACGCCCCTCCCGGTGCATCAGGTTGCCGAGATGCTGCCAGTCGCGGTCAGCGTGGCTCTGGCGGATGAAGACGGTCAGGTCGGACCAGCGCCGCGCGTGGGCCGGATCCATGCACATCGGCCCGGGACCCAGTGCCCTCCCCACCCGGTCCAGGGTCAGGGTGGCAGCCCTTTCCACCGCGCTGCGGGCCCGCACGATTTCCTTCTGGTGAGGCAGCTCGGGCTGCGCATCGATCAGCGCGGCCAGCTCGCGCAGCAGTGAGGCGCACGGCGACAGCGCCAGATCGATCTCGCCCAGCAGGCCGGCCACCGTGCCCGGCTCATCGGCCCGCGCGGTGTGCAGCAGCGGCTCGGCCAAGGCACTGGCGCCACCGAACCAGCAGGCGGCGATGCCTGCGCCGCCGTGCCAGAACCCGGGGCGCTGCAGGTAGGCATCTGCTGCGCCGACCTCGATGGCCGGCACCTGATCGAAGCGCGCGGTTCCACTCGGCACCCGCCCCATCCCCGTCGCCTGCCAGGTCTGCGGCAGGAAACTCACACTGGCACGGCGCACCGGCGCCAGGAACAGGCGCGAGCGCCCGTCATCCCGCACCGTCACCAATGCGTGGTCGACCCAGCCGGCACCGGAGCACCAGGGTTTGTCACCGGAGAGGGTGCCGCTGGCCCGATCAAACCGCAGGGTTGCCGCTGGCCCTTCGGCCGCCCAAACCGCCCCGAGCCGATCCCGGTCGGGAGCGGTGGCGCCCAGTTCTTCCAGGATCGCCTGTGCGTCGTAATGCGCTTCGAGCACCTTGGCCAGGCACAGATCACGTGCCGCTATATGGGCCAGCGCCTGCCAGCGCAACAGCGTGTCCCCGCTGCCGGGGCGCGGCAACGAGGGTTGATGTTCCATCCACGCGCGGGCCTGGGCCTGCAGGTCATCGGTCTCGGTCACCGGCTGCGGAGCGGCCGGTACTGCAACGGGAGCCACGGCACTCATGTCAGGGCGTCAGGATCACCTTGCGGCAATCCTCCTCTTTGCGGTCGAAGATTTCATAGCCACGCACTGCGTCTTCGAGCGACAGGCGATGCGTCACGATCACGCCGGGGTCCAAGCGGCCTTCGCCGATGTGGTCGAGCAGCTCCGGCATCAGCTTCTGCACATGGGTCTGGCCCATCTTGAAGGTGAGGCCCTTGTCGAACGCATCGCCAAGCAGGAAGCCGTGGATGAAGCCGGCATACACGCCGGGAATGCTCACCGTGCCGCCGCGACGGGTGGCTGCGATGCACTGCCGGATCGCCACGCCACTGCTGCCTTCCACCTTGAGCGTGGTCAGCGCCGATTCCAGCGCGCTGCCCTCCGCTTCGAAACCTACCGCCTCGATCGTGGCGTCCACGCCGCGGCCGTTGGTCTGGGTGATGATGTATTCCGCCGGATCCTCCACCTGGGTGAAATCGATGGGGGTCACGCCGTAGGTCTGCTGCGCGAAGGCCAGGCGATACGGTAGATGGTCGACCATGAAGATCGTTTCCGCGCCCAGCAGGCGGCAGCACGCCGCGCTCATCAGCCCGACCGGACCCGCACCGAAAATGGCCACCGTGGAGCCGGGCTTCACGCCGGCATTGATCGCGGCCTGATAACCGGTCGGCAGGATGTCGGACAGGAACAGCACCTGCTCATCGGACAGCGCATCGGGAATGCGCAGCGGCCCGACGTTGGCCTTCGGCACGCGCACGAACTCCGCCTGCCCGCCCGACACGCCGCCGTAAAGATGGCTGTAACCGAACAGCGCCGCCGGCGGGCGGATGCCCTTCTGGTTCACCGCGGCGCCCTTGCCGGTATTGGTGGTCTCGCAGGCCGCGAACTCGGCCAGGCGGCAGTGGAAGCATTCGCCGCACGCGATCACGAAGGGAATCACCACGCGGTCGCCCGGGCGCAGGTCCATCACCCCCGCGCCGACCTCCTCCACCACGCCCATGAATTCATGGCCGAGCACGTCGCCGGTGTGCAGATCGGGAATCTTGCCGCGGTACAGATGCAGGTCGGAGCCGCAGATCGCCGTGGCGGTGACGCGCAGGATGATGTCGTCCGGGGCGGCCAGCGCAGGATCCGGCACGGTATCGACCCGTACATCCTTGCTGCCGTGGTAAGTCAGTGCGCGCATAGCAAACTCCGTGTCCAGGTACCTCTTTGGTACGTGGTACGGCGTGGCAGCGTCGTGACCGCACCGTGTGCGGGGTGTCTATCCGGGTGAATGCGTCGCGCGGTGGGACCGGAACGCATGGCGCTCCGCAGTGCATGAGGACTGAATCATTCATTCTGCAGGCGGCCAGTGCCGCGCGCGCCGCTCGCTTACTCCACCGAGGGCGCCGACGGCGTCTCTGGATCCGGCGGCAGTTCCTGCGGTGGCGACGCCGGCGCAGGATCACCCTCCGGCGGAATTTCCTGCGGGGGGTCCTGTGCCGGCGGGTCGCCACGGCCGGGTTCTTCCACCGGCGGCGCGGGCGGTACCGGCTCCGGGGTCGGGGCCGGCACCTGGGCGATCACATCATCGAATGTTCCCATCGCTTTACTGTCCAGTGTCATGTACATCGCGCGTGTTCCTGATTGTGGGGCTGCTCCCGACGCTACGCGGCGTACCGTCAACATCCAGCGACGGCGAAACTGGCGGGTGAACGCGCTCGCTCAGTCATCTCCCTCGGAGCGACTCTTGTTCACGGTGATTTCGCCGGAGGTTTCCAGCACCGCCAGCTCGACCTGCCCGAAGCCCTCGCAGCCATTGGCGCGCATCGCCACCTCCAGATCGGCCGGGCTGACATTGCAGCGCTTCACCTGGTCCCAGTAGATCGTGCCGTGCCGCGCCAGCACCACCGGCACGCCTTCCACGATCTGGTTGAGTCGCTTGCTGCGCGCCCCGACGAACCCGACGAACCAGTTCAGCCCGATCAGGGTCGCGGCCAGGATGAGCCCGCCGGGCAGCGAGGTGTCCTCCCCGATCAGCGAGTTCTGCACCGCCGTGCCCAGCAGCACGATCACCAGGATATCGAAGGGCGTGGACTGCCCCATCGAACGCTTGCCACTCATCCGCGTCAGCAGCAGGACCACGACATACACCGCGACCGCGCGGACCACGAACTCCCACCATTCCATCCCCAACTCGAACATCTCATGCATCGCGGCAGCCTCCATGTGGCGAGGTCTGGACGATAGGAAGTTCGAAGTGAAGCCGGTGGGAGCACCCGCCCTTCACGGCACCCCCGCTCCTTCGTAACAGCCGCAGGACTAGCGTCGCGCCATAACCGCCCTACCCGTTCGCGCAGGAGCTACACCATGCAGCACGACAAGACACCGCCCGCCTCCACCGAAGACGCCCACGCCACGCACAACCTGCCGCCGGCGGAAGGCAAGGTCGACAGGAAGCGCACCTCCGAGAACCACGACGAAGCGCTGGAAGAGACCTTCCCGGCAAGTGATCCCATCTCGCCGTTCGTCGCGGCCAAGCCGCCGAAGGATGACAAGGACGCGAAAGATCCGGATGCGGCGCACCTGAAGACCGAAAACGAGGGCTACAACCAGCACGGCCACGGCAAGGGCGGCAAAGCCGGCGAAGGTGAGCCGGACGGCGTGCGCGAGGACGACGGGATTACCCAGCCGAACTTCGGCCAGCACGGCACGGCCGGCAAACAGACGCTGGATCACTGATCAAACGAGGACATGTCATGACTACTGCACCGCGAGCGCCGGCTACGAAAGAAGACGACCAGCAGAAGAGCCACACGCCGGACAAGCTGAGGAACGATGACGCCCGGTGGAAGGACAAGGACATGCCGGAGGCGGAGCATGGGGCGACGCCTGAGGATTATGAGCGGCCGGGGAAGGTGTGAAGTTGATGGCCGAGAGGCGTTCGAGCTAGCGCCCGTCTCGCTGCCGCCGGCCTTCTCCCGCATCCACTCGGTGAGCAGTTCGGCGATCTCGATTGATACCGACTCACCCTCGAGGACGCGCAGCTTTGCGCGCAGCGTCTCCGGGTGCATGGTCTTGCCGCAGCGATCAGCCAGGAACGCGGCCGCGTCAGCCAGGCCGCCGGGCGTGCGGCTCACCGAGTTGTAGAGGACGTCGATCCAATTCAGGGCGGAGGTACGGCAGGTCATGGGTTCATCTTGGGTGGGCGGGTAGTTCAAGGTTTCGGGCCGGGGCCCCGGCGGCGCACGATGGGCGCCATGGGCAAGATCAACTCAGGGATCGAGGGCGCCGCCCTCCTTGCGCTACGCTGGATGCGCCAACAACACAGCCCGCAAGGAGGGCGCCCCATGATCGATAAGGCAAAGCTGCTGACAGTCTTGGAACGCCTGGACCAGAGCGCCACGTCGATAGTTACTGCAGAGGAGATGGCGACCATTGCCGAAGGCGCGGCACTCACTGAGCTGATTCAGTACCTCGTCGACCACAGGCTTGTGACCGCAGATATCCGTTCCTTCGATGGCGAAGTGACTTGGGCCAAGATCACATCGAAGGGACGGGACTACATCTCGGCCGACGGGGGGCTGACGCAGGAGCTCGGCGTCGTGACGGTGAAGCTGCACGAGGACACGCTGCGACAGATTTTCATCAATCGGGTTAAGGCCTCGGATGCCGACAGCAGCGTCAAGGGAAAGCTGATTGATCAAATCAAAGCCCTCCCTGCAGAAGGGCTATCGAAGCTCGCAGAGAAGGCTCTGGAGGAAGGGCTTCGCTACATGCCGCACGCACTTCAGTGGCTTCAAACAGCGCAGTGGAGTTAAACGCTATGCCGTGCTAGAACTTGACCCACCCCAGCGTGACTTTGTCGCCGACAGCGTCGAAGTGAGTGGTGCCCAAAACTCGGGCTTGGAGCAAGCCGGATTGCCGAACGCGACCTTTAAGACCAGACCTTCGCCAGCCCGCGACAGGCGGTAAACGACACCTCTTAGCCCTCCTTCTTCCGTCCAAACAAGCTCAACCAATCGACCTTTGCTGCATCGAGTTCGGCGCGGGACACAGCCACTGCGGGCTGGATGAGCGCACGCGACGCGGCCGCAATTCGATTCAGCGCGCGCATGTCAGGCAGCCTCCACATTGATGATTCGGTGAACGTCCAGGTTCTACGGCGCGCCCTCGGCGGCGGGCCCCGTCTCCTGTAGGCCCAGCAGCCTCAGAACCTGCGGCCCCGCCGGAACGCTCTGCTCTTCCGGCTAGGCCACTACGTGCTCAACAGGCAGCCTCAGCATCTTCGCCAAGGGAGCGTCGGTCCTGAAACCGAGCTTCGCCCGTAGCGCGCCCTTGCTCATGCGGCTGTCGACCAGTGAGCCGATCTTAGCGCGCGGCGCAGGCGCGGCACTGGCGCCGCCTACCCTCTTGGAATGCAGTTTCAGCAGTGCGAACGCCGCAGCAGCGCGAGGGGGCTGCGAACGACCGCGAGCCAAATCGCAAGCCGTCGATGCCGCGCAACCAATCGCCTCACCGATCCAACTGTCACCTCCACAGTCCGGGGGATGCGCCGCGCAGGCGCAGTTGGCGAACCAGCGCCGGCTGAGGTCGCCGCAGCTTGGGCAAAGGCCCTCATGGAGCAACTGTATGGCATGCAGAAGCCGGTCCGCCACGAATGCCGGCGCCGAGGCAGCAACGATCCATGGGGAGAGGCCGAGTCGGGCGAGGTGACGCACCCGCGCCGCCGCAGCCTGGTGATCCGCGCGCTTTATCTGCACCCGTCGGTCGCCAAACAGCAGCACCGCTGGCCGGTCGGCAGCGGCGGCCAGGGCCACTGCCTGGACTGCGGCGAAGTCGAATGGCTGGCAGGCCCGGACTGCCGGCCGCACGCTCCGCTCCGCGACCACCGCTCCGCCATGCCTTCCGCATCACTTGGCTGATCGAACCGCACGAAAAACTCCACTACCTCGCCAAGCACCTCAACCCGACCGACCGTGCCAAATGTCACAACGAAGCCACCTATCTCATCGACCGCATCAACGGCCACTTGAAGGGAAGCGACTCATGATCGGCGGACACATGTTGCTGGCAGCAGGCACCCGTCGAGGCGTCAATCCGCATCTCAATGCTCGAGATTTTCGCCACTTGGAGCTACTGATTCGTCGGCCAACTCGTCACGAGCCCTTCGCGCTCTTCTGAGCTGCAGCAAGAACTGCCTCGATCCGCGCGAGGTCTTCGTCCGACAGAGGCAAGTGTTTGGCTGTATCCAATGCAGCACAAGCCATTTGGTGGAGCTTGGATTGGAGACCATACAAGCGAGTTGGAAAAGGCCCATGCAGTTGGCCGGCATTGCGTCGCAAATCAATCTCCTTGTTCCAGTCTACAACGGCTCGCCTGAGCTTCCGGATCGCTCGGTCTACATGCCGCAAACGCCATGGAGCGTTTAGGACGGGAAATCCAATCGCGAAACGCAACATTTGCCAATCACCAAGATCCTGCATCTGAGCCGGAGGACGCTCATCCCTACGCTGTTGATCTACCAGATATCTGGCCAGCCAAGCGATGTGATCACTCGCCGCAGCGAATTCTGCAGCGAAATCCTCGAGAAGCTCCTCAGCGCGGCGCCTTTGGTAGATGGCGGAAACCGCAATCGGAACGATTACTGCAAGGAAGGTTACGAAAGCAGCTACCCACGCCCCCAATGCTCCAACGGCGTCCCACCAAACAACGCAATCGTCTACGCCGAGCTGATTGCATCGAAACACCCCCTTCAGCCAAACCATACCGTGCCCCCCTTGCGAACTGGACGGCATTTTGCCACGAGCCATGAACTCAGCGACGCACCTACCACGCTGTCCACCGTCAAGCCGCCGCGCGAACTGCGCACCTACCTGGCCATCGAAGAGGAGCAATGCCCGTCCGTCTGAACGAAATCAACTCCAGAACCGTGCTAAACGGCGATAGGGAATCCCTCCGGCAGAACTGCAACGTAGTTCATGTTAGACACATCCATCATGAAGGAGTCGTTCTGCGTTTGACGGGAGAGCCCGAGAAACAGAACTGTCCTTCCAAGAAGGTCCTCGATGTGGGAGAGCTGATACTTCTCCATTACCTTTCGTACAGTCTCAGCCCCAAACTCAAAGCCAAGGGACGGCCTGCCAGCACCGTTGAAGAAGCGAGTTCCGCTCCACACATTGGTCCGCGTCAACTCTCCCCAAAATCCATGGAAGTGACCCGCATGCTTCGCCTTGTTAGCCTGGGCGATTGCTACGAAAAAGTCATGAATTGGGATTTCCCCATGCGGTGTCGCCAAGATGAGGCTGCTTGTTCTAAATGTCGGTGCAGCTACGAGAAGGCGGAGAAGCTTATCCGCATTCCTCTGGACTTGCGTGCGACTTGGCTGTTCCCCTCCTGTAAAACTTCTTCCGCCGCTGCGGCGGACTGGAGTAGACCCGCCTGCAACTGCGGTGCGCTCGCCGCCACCGTCATCGCTCAATCCGAGGACGATCTTCGTATTGTCGGCCTCGAGACGTTGGACGACCTCGTCTCCATCATCGCCCCAGGGATCGTCTGACCTGACCGCCAGACGGCAGTCATCAAGATGGACCGCACCGAAACAAGGATTGCGCCCAGCCCTCGACCCCTTCCGATAGAAGGCAGGCTGCTTGCATTCAGGGCAGTAGAAATCGTAACGAAGGCGTTGAATCTCTTCGTCCGGAAGGAGACAAAATTCCAGCGCAACGTGGCGCTGACCCGTCAATACATTGTCGGCAATATCCATAGCTTCCCCCTTGTTTCTAGAGATAGATAATCGCTTTTCGCCCACCGGTGCAATCAGACTTTTCCTACACCCTACGTTCTCCCCACGTAGCGCAATGCCGGAGGCTTCGTTGCAATGGGCGCAATGCTCGAGCCGACGGGGCGTCCACCCGGGCGTTGTTTCCAGGCGGCCGGCACAAACCGAAGTAAGCTGCTTTCTGCGGGTGCAGCCGTTGGCTGGAGTATCTACCGTGACCCAGCGACACATCAGCTACCCCGAGCTGCTGCCGGACCGCGCCGCCGGTCACAGCGCGCGCCACATCCACGACCTGCGCGGCCTCGCAGCCGGCGGCGCCCACTTCGTCAAGTGCCGGTGCCGTGCGACCAGCAAGCGTGCAGAGTCCGGCCAGGCCTTGGCCGAATGGCGGCGCATCAATCGCCCTGCCCGCAGCGCGCGCAAGGTCATTCCCATGATCGCTGCACCCGCGGCAGACAACGTTGCGCAGCTGGACTTTGGCCTAGCCCCGCTCGCACCGCCCCGGCGAGCAGGAATAGGAGGTGTCCATGGGCGCCGCTGAAAAGCTCGACCTATCAGGCAAGGACTTGCTGATGGTCGAGGAAGCCGCGCACTACTGCGGCGTCTCCAATAGCCAGTTCCGCAAGAACGCCCTCAGCTACGGACTCAAACCCCGGCGCTTCATGGGAAAGCAGTTGTACGAAAAGGCGGCGCTCTACGCCGCGATCGAAGGTGCAGAGGAATGGCAAAGGTTCGACTCTACTGGCGTGGCACAAAGGCCTACCTCGACTGGGCGGAAGGCGGTGAGCGCTTTCGCCGGTCCATTGGGCAACCTGACGCCCGTGAGGCGGAGAGAATTCGTGCAGCGAAAGAAGCCGAGCTGACGCACGGGGTCCGGATCTTGGCGCGACTGCCCAAGGTCCGCGACTACTTGGAGTGGTATCTGGACTGGTACGAAGCGGAGCACCCGACCACCATCACGAAAGCCCGAAGCGAAGTGAAGCGCTTCATTGAACGCTTCGGCCACCGCCCGATCGACAGCATACGCGCGGTCGAGGTGGAGCAGTACAAGCGCTCCAGGCTGCTGGATGACAGAGCGGCAAAGGAAACTGTTGGGAAGGAGATTCGACGGCTGAAGGCGGCGTTCAACCGCGGCGTCGAATGGAAGGAACTTGACGTGAACCCACTGGCTTCGGTGAAGGCACCTCGCGGCGTGCGTAGCGTGGCAGTCAAGTTCTATGACCGAGAAGCAATGCGGCGACTGTACCGGGCCAACCCAGCGCGTGCGCCACTCTGGTTGTTCATGGCTCACACCGGGTTGCGCCGGGGCGAGGTCATCGGGCTTGAAAAGGTATCGGTGGTCGCCGGCCGTCTCCTAGTGGAAAGCGATCCGGACGAGACCGGCGCAGGACGGACCAAGTCAGGTAAGTGGCGGGAAGTTCCGCTCAACCGCTACGCCCGGTGGGCACTTCGGCACCTCCCGGACCCTGTGGTGTCAGTTCACAAAGATACGGTGTCGGACTGGTTCAAAAAAGACTCGGAGCGGGCCCGCGTGGGTGGACATCTCCATCGGTTGCGACACACCTTTTGTGCCCACCTGGTAATGGCTGGCGTGCCGCTGCGGCGCGTGCAACTGCTAGCGGGACATGCCGACTACGCAACTACCGAAAAGTACTACGCACACCTGACGCCTGAAGGAGATGATGAAGCCGTCGCAGTCTTAAAGTTCTAATGTCTAACGATATGACGCGGTCGATCTGCTGGTCTGCACGCCTGAGAAACCGAGAGTTGAAAGGAGGCGCTGTATGGCTGACTCATCAACCGCCGCCCGTGGGCCCAGCACAACTTCTTTCACAGCGCTCTTTGGTATCGGCAAGTCCGTGTAACAGATCGGCACCGACCCGCGCATGAGGAAGTTCAATTGTGGCTGCCGGCCATCGGGCAAGGCCTGTAAAAATCTGGTGGGGACGAGCTCGATCTTCCCAGTGGACGGGTCCAGTGAAACATGGTGAACCATCCGCACCTCTGCTTCCTCTCGAAATGCAGGACTCTTGAACGCAACCAGGTCATGTACTAGAAATCTAGCAGCACTGGTTACTTGGTCGATCTGCCATTTCACAAGTGGGGTCATGCCTCCTTCGGCAGGTCCAGATTGCTGGCTCAACTGCTGACCGATTGCAGACGTATCCGGCATGCCAATGCGATGGTACAGATCAATGATGTGATCGACCCCGTCCGCGATCCGACCTGCCTGCAACTGTCGGTCATAGCAGACCTCTAATAGTGACGCGGGCAGAGTTTGGAAAACACGCGGATCAAAGCCAATCGCGAAACCCGCTCCGTTGTCGGCATAGGCTCTCCACTGGCTCAAAACGTCGCCATCGGTCGAGAAGCAAGATGCAAGGCAAATTGAAGCAGAGGTCGCCCGATAGATGGCGCGCTCCATCACTTCCATCAATGGAGATTCAACAAGATCCTTCCGGCTTGCCAGTTCCTCCTCAAGCACGTCGAGGCCCCATTGCCTTTCCATGGAGTCGTTCATTGCGCCGATGTCGCTTAACCTGAGCGAACTTGACTGAAAAATGGCAAGCAGGGTGGACGGGGAGCAATAGTGGTAAAGCAGCGCCACTTCATCGGGCTCGTACCCGGCCTGATCCTTCATTTGCCTTCCCACTGATCCTGTATGGGCATGTGTGCCAACTGTGCCAAATGGGCTCCGATACACGGCAAAATAGCGCAATGCCGCAACTCAAGAAACCACTTAAGTCTTTGATTTTTGGTGACCCCGGCCCGATTCGAACGGGCGACCTTCCCCTTAGGAGGGGGACGCTCTATCCAGCTGAGCTACGGGGCCACGGAGGGCGTAAAGGATACAGGCAAACCGCGCCTTCCTTCCAATCACCCGCGACGCACGCACCACGCATGCCCCGTTACCCGCCACTCATCCCCGGCAGCGGCAACTGCCCTATGCTCCTGTGCCCCCGCGACGAGTGACGTAAATGCATTCCCTGTGGGTCCTGCTGTCCCAACTGGGCGACAGCCGCTGGTTGCTGCCATTGAGCGCGGTGCTGTTGCTCTTCGGCGCCCGGGCGAACCGTGCGCTGCGTATACGATGGGCGTTCGGCCTGGTCGTTGTCGGCGGGCTGTCCCTCGCCTCGAAACTGGCGTTCCTGGGGTGGGGCATCGGCTGGCCGCGCCTGGATTTCACCGGATTCAGCGGCCACGCGACGATGACGGCGGCGGTGTATCCGGTCGTCTTCTACCTGACGCTCCAGGGGCGGGTGCGGTGGCCGCTCGCCGGCGCGGTGCTCGGTGCACTGCTCGCCGCCGCAATCGCTTACTCACGGCTGCCATTGAACGCCCACTCGGTGTCGGAGGTCGTCAGCGGATCGCTGTTGGGCATCGCCGTCAGCGCCATGGCCCTGCGGGCCCGGGATGACACCGCCAGGACGCCACTGCCTGCCATCGCCGCCGCCGTGCTTGGCGCCGCGATGGCCCTGGTGCTCTTGTCGGGCGTGCGGACGCACGATCTGGTGATGCGCCTGGCGACCGGTTTGTCCGGACGCGGCGAGGTGTTTACCCGCGCCAGCGCCTGCAGCCACCCGGCCTCGCACGCGGCGCCTGCCTGCCAGCCGAAGCGCTGATCACCCTGGCGGGGCGAAGGGGGTCAGTGCGACGTCCGCCATACGCCGGGCAATGGAGGCGCCGAGGCCGCTGCACCGCCAGATGAGGCATTGCCCCCCTCTGTTACCATTCGGGGTTCAGCTTGCCGCCCCCCACCCTGCCAGCGGCCAGCGCCTTACAAACGCAACGCAACAGGAGTTTGCATGTCCTCTGACCTGCTCAAGGCCCTCGGCCTCGACGCGACCAACGCTGGCACCTACCTTGGCAACGGCGAGTGGTCCACGGCCACCGATGCCGGTGTGATCACCCCGGTGAACCCGACCACCGGCGAAGCCATCGCCCAGGTCTACGCGACCACCGACGCCGACTACGAAACCATCGTGGCCCGCGCCCAGGAGGCCTTCAAGGTCTGGCGCACCACCCCGGCCCCGCGCCGTGGCGAAGCCGTGCGCCTGTGCGGTAACGCCCTGCGCGCCAACAAGGATGCCCTGGGCTCGCTGGTCGCGCTGGAAATGGGCAAGAGCAAGCCCGAAGGCGATGGCGAAGTGCAGGAGATGATCGACATCGCCGACTTCGCCGTGGGCCAGAGCCGCATGCTCTATGGCTACACCATGCATTCCGAACGCCCGGGCCACCGGATGTACGAGCAGTACCAGCCGCTGGGCCTGGTCGGCATCATCAGTGCGTTCAACTTCCCGGTCGCGGTGTGGGCCTGGAACTCCTTCCTGGCCACGATCTGCGGCGATATCTGCCTGTGGAAGCCGTCCAACAAGACCCCGCTGACCGCGATCGCCTCGATGCGCATCTGCAATGAAGCGCTGCGCGAGGGCGGGTTCCCGGACCTGTTCTTCCTGATCAACGATGCCGGCACCGAGCTGTCGCAGAAGATGGTGGCCGACAAGCGCGTGCCGCTGATCAGCTTCACCGGCTCGACCCAGGTCGGCCGCCAGGTCGCCGAGAAGGTCGCGCATCGCCTCGGCCGCTGCCTGCTGGAGCTGGGTGGCAACAACGCGATCATCCTGGACGAAACCGCCGACCTGAAGCTGGCGGTCCCGGGCATCGTGTTCGGCGCCGTCGGTACCGCCGGCCAGCGCTGCACCACCACGCGCCGCCTGATCGTGCACGAATCCATCCATGACGACGTGCTGGCCACGCTGATCAAGGCGTACAAGCAGGTCGAAGGCAAGATCGGCGATCCGACCGACCCGGCCAACCTGATGGGCCCGCTCAACAGCGAAGGCGCGGTGGAGCAGTTCCTGGCCTCGATCGAGAAGGCCAAGGCCAGCGGCGGCACCGTGCAGACCGGCGGCACCCGCATCGACCGCGCGGGCAACTTCGTGTTGCCGGCCATCGTCACCGGCCTGAAGAACAGCGACGAGGTCGTCCAGCACGAGACCTTCGCCCCGATCCTGTACGTGATGAAGTACAGCACGCTGGACGAAGCGATCGACATGCAGAACGGCGTGCCGCAGGGTCTGTCGTCCTCGATCTTCACCACCAACCTGAAGACCGCCGAGCGCTTCCTCTCGGCAGCGGGGTCGGACTGCGGCATCGCCAACGTCAACATCGGCACCTCGGGTGCGGAGATCGGCGGTGCGTTCGGTGGCGAAAAGGACACCGGCGGTGGTCGTGAGTCCGGCTCGGACGCCTGGAAGGTCTACATGCGCCGCCAGACCAACACCATCAACTACTCCGACTCGCTGCCGCTGGCCCAGGGCATCAAGTTCGACCTGTGATGGATCCGGCGCCCCACCTGCCGGCCGGCCCGCGCCTGGAGTTCACCGGGCGCCGGGTGCTGATCGCCGGGGGCAGCAAGGGCATCGGGCGCGCGATGGCGCTGGCGTTCGCTTCGGCAGGCGCCCGCGTCTCGGTCTGCGCACGCGGTGAGGCCGGTCTGGCCGCGCTGCGTGCGGATGCCGGGGCCCTCGGCCTGGCCGTGCATACGGCCAGTGCCGACCTCTCCCGGATGGACGACATCGGCCGCTGGCTGGCCGATGCCGCGCAGGCCCTCGGCGGCATCGACGTGCTGGTCAACAACGCGACCGGCTACGGCATGACCGACGATGAGGCGGGCTGGGAAGCCAGCTTGAACGTCGATCTGATGTCGGCCGTGCGCGCCTCCCGACTCGCCCTGCCCTGGCTGCAGCAGTCCAGCGATGCCTGCATTCTCAACCTGGCCTCGATCGCCGCCCAGCAGCCGCGCCCGGGTGGCGCGCCGTATGCGGCGGCCAAGGCCGCGCTGATGCACTACACCACCTCGCAGGCCCTGGCCTTGGCGCCGCAGCGCATCCGCGTCAACGCCATCGCCCCGGGCTCGATCGAGTTCGAGGATGGCCTGTGGGCGCGCCGGCGCGAGCAGGACCCGGAGCTGTATCGAAACACCCTGGCGAAGATTCCGTTCGGCCGCTTCGGCGAGCCGGCGGCCATCGCCAACGCCGCGCTGTTCCTGTGCTCGCCGCTGGCGGGCTGGATCACCGGGCATACCTTGAATGTCGATGGTGGCCAGGTCCTGATGGGATAAACCCGCCGCTGGCCCTATCATCGAACCCTCCCACCGCGACCAGGACCTGCATGAGCCTTCCGCCCCGACAAACGAGTGCCATGGCCGTGGTCAGCCTGATCATGGGCATCCTCGGCTGGACCGCCCTGCCCTTCATCGGCAGCATCGCGGCGATCATCACCGGCCACCTGGCCCGTGCCGAGATCCGCCGCCGGCCGCTGGAACTGGAAGGCGACGGCATGGCGCTGGCCGGCCTGATTCTGGGCTGGATCGTGGTGATCGGCAGCCTGCTCGCCCTGGTGGTGGTGCTGTTGTTCTTCGGCGGACTGGCCTGGTTTGCCGCTACCCAATCGTGAGGTGCACATGAGCCGCTCGGATTCGACCGAACGCTTCAGCAGTCGGGTTGCCGACTACGTCCGCTACCGTCCCGACTATCCCCCGGCCTTGCTGGACTGGCTGCACCAGGACATCGGTGTGCCCACCGAAACCCTGGTCGCCGATATCGGCGCCGGCACCGGCATTTCCACCCGGCTGTTCCTGGCCGCCGGCCACCCGGTCATCGCGGTGGAACCGAACGCGGCCATGCGCGAGGCCGCCGAGCAGTTGCTCGCGCCTGACTATCTGCGCCTGAAGGTCGCCGACGGCACCGCCGAGGCCACCGGCCTGGCCGACAACAGCGTTGGCCTGGTTGCCGCAGCGCAGGCCTTCCACTGGTTCGACACCACCGCGGTGCGCCACGAATGGGCGCGCATCCTGCAGCCCGAGGGCATGGCCCTGGTGTTCTGGAACTCGCGCCTGCTCGATGCCTCGCCGTTCCTGATCGGCTACGAGCAGCTGCTGCTGGAGTTCGGCACCGATTACACCGAGGTCGCCGAGCGCTATCAGGACGATGACACCATGCGCGCGTGGTTTGGCGAGGGTCTGCGTGGCATGGCCCGGCTGCCGAATGTGCAGCGCATGGACTACGACGGCCTGCGCGGCCGCCTGCTGTCCTCCTCGTATGCACCGCAGACCGGTCACCCGCGCCACGCGGCAATGCTGGACGCACTGCAACAGCTGTTCGACGCCCACGCGGTGGACGGCCAGATCGCCTTTGAATACCAAACCCGTGCCTTTGTCGGCACGCTGGACTGATTGAACGCCATGTACTCGCTTGCCCGCCCCTTCCTGTTCGCCCTTGATGCAGAACGCGCCCACGGCCTTGGCCTGAGTGCGCTGGACCTGGCCTACCGCACCGGCACCACGCCGCTGATGGGCCGTCGCATCGATCCGCTGCCGACCAACGCGTTCGGAGTGAGTTTCCCGAATCCGGTGGGCCTGGCCGCCGGCCTGGACAAGAACGGCGAGCACATCGATGCGCTGCTGGCCCTGGGCTTCGGCTTCGTCGAGATCGGCACGATCACCCCGCGTCCGCAGGCGGGCAACCCGAAGCCGCGCCTGTTCCGGCTGCCGGAGCACCACGCCATCATCAACCGCATGGGCTTCAACAACCTGGGCGTGGATGCGCTGGTGCGCAATGTCGAACGTGCCAAGCGCCGCACCGGCCTGCTCGGCATCAACATCGGCAAGAACAAGGACACCCCCAACGAGCAGGCGTTCGACGATTACCAGCATTGCCTGCAGAAGGTGTATCCGCTGGCCGACTACATCACCGTCAACATCTCCTCGCCGAACACCGCCGGCCTGCGCGAACTGCAGGAAGAGACCGCGCTGCGCCAGCTGATTTCGCAGCTGCGCGAAAGCCAGGAAAGCCTCGCCGCCAAGCACGGCAAGCGGGTGCCGATGCTGGTCAAGGTCGCCCCGGACCTGAGCGATCGCGACATCGATGCGGCCGCGCGCGTGCTCGGCGAGCTCAAGGTGGACGGCGTGATCGCGACCAACACCACCATCGACCGCAGTGCCGTGGCCGGTGACCCGCGCGCGAACGAAGCCGGTGGCCTGTCCGGTGCACCGCTGCTGGGCCAATCGACCCTGGTGCTGCGCCGCCTGCGCGCGCGCCTGCCCGAGTCGATGCCGTTGATCGGCGTGGGTGGTATTCAATCCGGTGCGGATGCGGTGGCCAAGATGGCCGCCGGCGCCGCGCTGGTGCAGTGTTACAGCGGCCTGATCTTCCGTGGCCCGGAACTGGTGCATGACTGCGTGGAGGCGATCCGTCGCCGCAGAGAGGCGCCCAGCCGCGGCGCGGTGGCACCGCTGTGAACGACGCCATGACCGCCTGGGCCATCACTGAAAACGCCTCGCTGAAGGCGCTCAATACCTTCCATGTCGACGCCACCGCTGCGCAGCTGCTGGAGGTGTTCGATCCGTCCGTGCTGCCCGAGGTGCTGGCCCTGCCACGCGTCGCAGAGCAGCCGCTGCTCGTCCTGGGCAGCGGCAGCAACGTGCTGATCGCCGACAACGTGGCGGGCACCGTGCTGGTGTTCGCCAACCGCGGCATCGAGATCCTGGAGCACCGCGCCGACCACACCATCGTGCGTGCCGGTGCCGGCGTGAACTGGCATGGGCTGGTGATGTGGTCGCTGCAGAACGGGCTGTCCGGGCTGGAAAACCTGGCCCTGATCCCGGGCACCGCCGGCGCCTCCCCGATCCAGAACATCGGCGCCTATGGTGCGCAGGTCGGCGAGTTCATCCAGGCCGTGGATGCCTGGGACCGACACGAAAACGACTGGGTGCGCTTCGATGCGGAAGGCTGCCAGTTCGGCTACCGCGACAGCATCTTCAAGCACGACCCGGACCGTTACCTGATCACCGCGATCGAGCTGCGCCTGCCGCTGCTGCATGGCCTGCGCCTGGGCTATGCCGGGATCGCCGAGGAAATGGAGGCGATGGGCGTTGAACTGCCGGTGGCCGCCGATGTGGCCAACGCGGTGATCAACATCCGCCGCCGCAAGCTGCCGGATCCGGACGTGCTCGGCAATGCGGGCAGCTTCTTCAAGAACCCGATCCTGCCGCTGGAACAGGTGGAGGTGCTGCTGCAGCACTTCCCGGAGCTGCCCGTGTACCCGGCCGACGACGACAGCCGTCGCAAGATCTCCGCGGGCTGGATGATCGAAAGCTGCGGTTGGAAGGGCTATCGCGATGGCGATGCCGGCGTGGCGCCGAGCCATGCGCTGGTGCTGGTCAACCACGGCCAGGCCACCGGCGAAGAACTGCTCGCGCTGGCGCGGCGGATCTCCGCCTCGGTCCTGGAGAAATTCGGCGTGCCGATCGAACCGGAACCCAGGCTGATCGGCGCACAGTGGTGAACCCCGCCCCCGCATTACCGGTGGCCACGCCGTTGCGGGCCGCCCTGCTGATGCTTGGCAGTACGCTGGCCTTCGGCCTGATGGCGATCGCGATCCGCTACGCCACCCGCTACGTGCCGACCCAGGAAGTGGCGTTCTTCCGCAACGCCTTCGGCCTGCTGGCACTGCTGCCGATGCTGATCCGCCCCGGCAGCGCGCCGCTGAAGACACAGCAGCTGCCGCGTTACTTCCTGCGCAGCGCGATCGGGCTGGCCTCGATGCTGTGCGCGTTCTGGGCGATCGGGCACCTGCCGATCTCCCAGGCGATCTCGCTGTCCTATTCGACACCGCTGTTCGTGACCATCGCTGCCGTGCTGTGGCTGGGCGAAACCGTGCGCATGCGCCGCTGGGCGGCGGTGATCATCGGCTTCATCGGCGTGCTGATCATCGTGCGCCCGGGCTCGACCAGCTTCACGCCCGGCACCCTGGTCGCCGTGGGTGCCGCGGTGCTGAGCTCGCTGGTGGCGATCCAGATCAAGCAGCTCACCCGCATCGACAGCGCCGATACGGTGGTGTTCTACACCTATGTGTTCTGGGTGCCGCTGTCGCTGGTGCCGGCGCTGTTCGTCTGGGTCTGGCCGACCGGCCTGGCCTGGGTCTGGCTGGTCGCGACCGGTGTGCTCGGCACGCTGGGCCAGCTGCTGTGGACGCGCGCCCTGCGCCTGGGCGAGGTCTCTGCGTTGACCCCGATCAGCTTCATGCAGCTGCCGCTGGTCAGCCTGCTGGGCTGGCTGTTGTTCAATGAAGCCCTGGACCGCTGGACCGTGATCGGCGCCGGCATCATCCTCGGCGCGAACGCCTATATCGCCCACCGCGAAGCGGTGCTGGCACGGCGGGCGAAATCGCAGGCGGTCACAGCGGCGGCGAAGCCCGGGGAATGAACCGACGCGTCGCCTGGGTGCGCCCCGTCCAGCGTAAATCCACGCCATGCGTGGATGTACTCCGACGGTGATGGTTTCGTTAAGCGTCACATCGGGCGCCTTAAACCTCTAAATTGCCATAACACGCCATTTTCGTCACTTTGTTGAAATACATTTTATACATCGTAACTAGCCACACTTGACGCCTTATCGCCATAGTGCGATATAAAGCGTCAGGAGGGTCACTTTATGACGATCACACATCTGATGACGGACGAGGCTGTTCTGGCTGAGCTGGGGCAACGTCTAGCCCGCGTGCGGCTCTCGCAAGGCATCACCCAGGAGCAGCTGGCCGATGCTGCGGGCGTCTCCAAACGCACCGTGCAGCGGCTGGAAGACGGTACGCCCGCCCAGCTGGCCAACCTGATCCGATGCCTGCGCGCCCTCGGCAGGCTGGATGCGCTGGACGTGATGCTGCCCAGCGACGGCCCCAATCCGATCGATCTGCTGGAGCGCCGCGGCCACCCACGCCAGCGCGCGCGACCGGGGGTGGCAGAAGCCGCCCCGGCCAAGCCTTGGACCTGGGGCGATGAGCAATGAGCACCACGGCCGAGGTGCGCCTGTGGGGCAGCCGGATCGGCGCGGTGACGCTGGCCGACGGCGAGCGGATCGCACAATTTGCCTACGACCCGGCATTCGCACGTTCCAGCATTGAGGTCGCCCCGCTGACCATGCCGCTCGCGGCGGATCGGATCTACGGTTTCCCCTCCCTCAACCCGGCAGGCTTCCATGGCTTGCCCGGCCTGCTCGCCGACGCCCTGCCGGACAAGTACGGCAATACCCTGATCAATGCGTGGCTGGCCACCCAGGGCCGCACGCCGGACAGCTTCAATGCGGTGGAGCGGCTGTGCTATACCGGCACGCGCGGTATGGGGGCGCTGGAATTCTCCCCTGTGCATGGTCCGCGCGTCCGCACGGCACACAAAATTCAGATCGATGCCTTGGTTGCGCTGGCCACCGAGGTCCTGAGCAATCGCGACAACCTGCGTGCCTCGTTCGGCGATGAAGAACGCGCCGATGCGCTGCGCGACATTCTGCGCGTGGGCACCTCGGCCGGTGGCGCACGCGCCAAAGCCGTGATCGCCTGGAACGAAGCCACCGGCGAAGCCCGATCGGGCCAGGCCGCGGCGGCGCCAGGCTTCAGTTACTGGCTGCTAAAGTTCGATGGCGTCCAGAACAACCGCGACAAGGAACTGGCTGATCCCAAGGGCTACGGCGTGGTCGAGTACGCCTACGCGCTGATGGCGCGTGACGCGGGCATCCAGATCAGCGAGTGCCGACTGCTGGAGGAAGGCGGCCGCCGCCACTTCATGACCCAACGCTTCGACCGCACCGATGCAGGCGGCAAGCGCCATATGCAGTCGTTGGCGGCGATGGCCCACTTCGACTTCAATAACCCCACTGCCTACTCCTACGAGCAGGCCTTGCTGGTCATGCGCCAGTTGCGCCTGCCGATGGCGCAGCTGGAGGAACAGTTCCGGCGGATGGTGTTCAACGTGATCGCACGCAATCAGGACGACCACGTCAAGAACATCGCCTACCTGATGGACCGGCAAGGCCAGTGGTCGCTGTCACCTGCGTTCGACATCACCTGGGCGTACAACCCGGACGGCGACTGGACAGCGCGGCACCAGATGTCGATCAACGCCAAGCGCGAGGGTTTCGACGTGGCCGACCTGGCCGCCTGTGCCGCGACCGCCTCGATCAATGCCCGCCGCGCCCGGGACATCATCGAGCAGGTCCGGCACAGCGTGCTGCGCTGGCCCCGGTTTGCCGACGAGGCCGGCGTCGCCGAGCACTGGCGCGATCAGATCCGCGGCAGCCTGCGTACGGACATTCGCTGACGTGCAGCCTCAGCCCTGCGCAACCTGCCACGCACGGGTCGCGCAGTCGGCCACGTTGCCGGGCGCGAACTGCTCGGCCATGTAGCGCAGCGCCTGGCGCCGCTGTGCAGGCGGGCGTGCCGTAGCGCCGGGTTCCAGCAGGAGATCGTGGAACTCCTGCAGGTCCTGCAGAATCCGCCAGTGGCGGGAGTACGCCACCCACAGCGGATCCGCCTCGACCGGGCCGTAGCCCTCGGCGAACCCCGGCGGCTGCTCACGCCCCCAGCGCCCGCCGATGCCGGCGCCGATGAACATCAGGTCGCGCTCGCGCGGGGCCAGCACCATCTCGTCCCAATCGATCAGATGGATGCCCTCATCTGGCCCGACCAGCACATTGCCCGCGTGCAGATCGGCGTGGCAGAGCACGCGGCGGGGGCGACCGTCGCCGATGCGCGCGCGCAGCGCGCCGCAGCGCTGCCAGATCGCCTCGATGCGCTGACGGTGCCGGCACCACAGGGCCAGATACTCCTCGCCCAATGCATCGCGCACCGGTATCCGCGCGTCGGCGCGCTGCAGCCATGCGCCGACGCGCTCCACAGCGGTGTCGTCGTCGAATCCAGGGCAACGCAGACGCACGGACAGCGCCTCCGGCAACCGCACATCGTGAACCTGGCGCAGCACGCGCCCGAACCGTTCCCAGTGCCCACGCGACAGCGCCTCCTCGAACCCGGAGAACGCATCGACATAGGGAAACAGCGTCCACTGCAGGCCCGCCCAGGTTGCCGCCGCCGCACCGTCGCGGGCCGGCAGCGGCGCGATGATCTCGCGCAGTCCCAGATGATCACGCAGATGGTGCACCACGTCCCACACCACGGCATCCACCGCGTAACGCCGGCACTTCAGCCACCAGCGCATGCCATCAGGCCCACCCACCTGGTACACGGTCGCACCCGCGTCGGCGCCACAGGCGCGCTGCACTACCGCGGTGGCTCGTACGCCGTAGGCCTCCCCCAGCACCTGGGTGATCTGCGCCGAGGACAACTCTTGTGGATGGAGCATCAATCCAACGCATGTAATGGATACGCATCGACTATCGCAGATCGATACCCTGCAGCGCAGCGCAGTCCATCACGAAAGCGGCCACACACTGCTTGCGTGGTCGCGCGGGCCAACATCGCGGTGAATTCAGCCGATGATGTGGATGCCCGCTCCGGTTTCACCCGGCGCCAGCTCCGGCCGCAACTGCAACGCAGGAATCTCATAGTCGCCCCCATTCTGGCGGCGGTACGCGATCGGGGCATCCGTCGCCAGGCCATCCAGCCGCGTACCCAGGTCCTCCAGCAGCGTCGGGAACGATGCGTCGTCGACGCGGCCGGTGCGGTAGATCACATGCGGCGGCAGCACCTCGAAGCCGGGATAGAACAGGATGCCGTGCTGGATCGGAAACAGGACATCCTCGATCGAACCGTTGATGCCGCGCGGTGCGTAGTGCGACGCCCAGCCACCTGTGGTGACCACCAGCATCGCCCGCTTGCCGCTCATGGTGCCCTCGCCGTAGCGGTCGCCCCAGTGACGGTCCGAGTGCTCGCCCACCCCATACGCGAACCCATAGGCGTACACCCGGTCGACCCAGCCCTTGAGGATCGCCGGCATCGAGAACCACCACAGCGGAAACTGCAGGATGACCGTATCGGCCCAGCGCAGTTTGTCCTGCTCGGCCGCGATGTCCGCGCTCTGCGCGCCATTGGCGTACGCCTGCCGCGAGTCCAGCGAGGCATGGAACGGGGCCGACGGATCGCGGCCCGGATGGTCGGCCGCATCGACCTGTGATTTCCACTGCATGGCATACAGATCGGAGACCTGCACGGTGTGGCCGGCCTGTTGCAGGCGTTCGACGGTGAAGGTTTTCAGCGAGCCACTGAGCGAAGTCGGTTCGGGGTGGGCGTAGACGATCAGGACGTTCATGGCAGTTCCACGGAGGAGATACCGCTACGGTAGAGAGGGCGAGGCTATAGTAGAAATGCATTCCCGCAATCGCTGACATTGCCATGGACAATACCCTGCGTCGCATCGACCTCAACCTGCTGGTGACCCTGCAGGCCCTGCTGGACGAGCAGAACGTCACCCGCGCCGCCGCGCGCCTGCATCTGGCGCAGCCCACGGTGAGCGTGCAGCTGGGGCGGCTGCGTGATCTGTTCGAGGATCCGCTGCTGCTGCCCGGCCCGCGCGGCATGCGGACCACGGCGCGCGCCGAGGCCCTGCGCGCGCCATTGGCCGACGCGCTGGCCGCCGTGGAGCGCGCGGTGGCGCCGACCCGGGCGTTCGACCCGGCGCAGGCCCGCAACACCTGGCAGGTGATGGCCTCCGACTACGGCGAGTCCACCGTGCTGCTGCCGGCCCTGCCCGGCCTGCGTCGCGCCGCACCGGGCACGCGCCTGGCCGTGGTCGAACTCGCACCGCGGCGCATGGTGGAGCAGGCCGAGCGTGGCGATATCGACCTGGCGTTCCACATCGCGTCCGATGCGCCACCCGCCCTGCACCACCGCCCACTGTTCACCGAACGCTACGTACTGGCTGGCCGCGCCGGTCATCCAAAATTGAAGCGTCGCCCCACCCTGGCCCAGTTCTGCGCGCTCGAGCATGTCATCGTCTCGCCGATGGGCGGCGGCTTCCACGGCGTCACCGACGAGGCACTCGCCCGGGTGGGTGCACAGCGCAGGGTGGCCTTGTCAGTGCCGCACTTCCTGTACCTGCGCAGTGTGATCAGCCGGACCGACATGGTCGCGATGGTGCCCGCGCGGCTGGTCGCCGATGACCCGTCACTGCGTGTAGTGGACGCGCCGATCGACGTGCCCGGCTACCAGATGGTGATGCTGTGGCACGAGCGCGTGCACCGCGATCCGGCGCATCGCTGGCTGCGGGACCAGATCGCCCAAGCGGTCAAGGGATGATCCGGCGCATATTGCGACGCGTCATGTAAACGATTACATCCCCTGCTAGCGTGTCCCCACCCCGCCGTCGGGGTCGTTTCAGATCAGGAGCACGTTGATGGGGCTGCAGGCTGACCGTTCGACCGTCGTGCACCGACCGCGCCGCATCATGGCCGGCAGCGTGCTCTTCTCCGCCCTCGCGCTGAGCCTCACCGCGGCCGCCCAGGACCTGCCACCCCGCAGCCAGTGGCAGGCCAGCAGTTCCTCCCAGCAGGTGCCGGCGATGGCGGTCGGGCATCTGATCGACGGCGACCCGAAAACAGTCACCGGCGGCGCCTTCAGCCCGGGCCACTGGTTCCAGGTGGACCTGGGCAGGCCGAGCACGCTCAGCGGCGCGCAGATCACCTGGGACGTCTCCAATCCGGAGGGGTACACCCTTCAGACCTCGCTGGACGGCCAACAATGGCAGCCGGCCTACACCATGCGCGATTCGCTCGGCGGTATCGAGACGCTGTTCTTTGCGCCGCGCAACGCCCGCTATCTGCGCCTGGCCAGCCCGGCGCGCACCTCGGACTGGGGCGTGTCGATCTTCGAGCTGGCGCCCTTGGATTCCACGACGAGCGCGCGCGTGTCCGGCGTGGATGCGACCCAGGCCGCGGCGCTGTGGCAGGGTGGCAGTGCCATCGCCGTTCCGCGCGGCAAGGACGGTACGCATACGCTCGAGATCGCGTTGCCGCGTGCCGTCTCCACCACCGGCCTGTCCGTGGAGTGGAACGGTGAGCACGGTGCCGCACGGCTGCAGGCACGCGATGCGCAGGGCCGCTGGATGGACCTCGCACGCGATCCGCAGGCCGGTACACGGCAGCAGAGTTGGTTGGCGGGCACTGCTGCTGTGACCGCCACCGCGCTGCGGCTGACGGTGGACGGTGATGCCCCCCGGGTCGAGCGCCTGCGCCTGCTCGGCCCCAAGGCAGTGATGACGCCGATGAAGCGCTACCAGATCGCCGCCAGTGGCGCGCAGCGCGCGTTGTTCCCGGCCTCGCTGCACATGCAGCAGACCTACTGGACCGCGGTCGGCATCCATGCCGGCCGACAGAAATCGATCTTCGACGAGTACGGCAACATCGAAGCCTTCAAGGGCGCGCCGCTGGTGCAGCCGATCTGGCGCAACGCGGACGGTGTTGCCGCAGGTGCCGCCGACCAGCCGGTGCAGCACGCGCTGCGCGATGGCTGGAAGCCGATGCCCTCGGCGACGTGGTCGCCCCAACCCGGGCTGGAACTGCAGAGCGAGGCGTTCGCGGTCGAGCTGGGGGGACAGCCGGTCACCTTCGTGCGCCATCGACTGCGCAACACCGGCAGCGCCCCTCTCGAGGGCACCCTGACACTGGCGGTACGGCCGATGCAGATGAATCCACCGTGGCAGAATGGCGGCCTCTCGCCGATCCGCGAGGTGGCCGTGGAAGGTCGGCAGGTGCGCATCAACGGGCGTGCCCTGCTGCAGTCGCTGACCCCGATCGATGCCGCGGGTGCGGCGCCGTTCGGCACGGAGGGCAGTTCCGAGATCACCGCGGCCATCGCCAGCGGTACCTTGCCCGCGGCCACGCAGGCACGCGATGCCGAGGGTCTCGCGTCCGCGGCGCTGGCCTACCGCGTGCAGCTCGCGCCGGGTGCCAGCCGCTCGGTGGTGGTCGCCTTCCTGCTGGGCACCGCCGCTTCGGCCCAGGACGGTTCGCTGCCGGATGCACCGCCACTGGCGCTGTCTGGCATCCCGCGTGCACCCGATGCGGCGTACGACGCACTCGCCAAGCGGGCATCCGACGACTGGCAGGCACGCCTGGGCCAGGTCGGCCTGCGCCTGCCCGATCCCTCGCTGGTGGACATGCTGCGCGCGCAGGCGGCGTACATGCTGATCAACCAGACCGGCCCGGCCATGCAGCCCGGCCCGCGCAACTACAACCGCTCCTTCATCCGCGACGGCATGGCCACCTCCGCGGTGCTGCTGCGCATGGGCGAATCCAGGGTCGCGCGCGATTACC
Source organism: Stenotrophomonas sp. TWI1183 (assembly GCF_039673115.1). NCBI lineage: Bacteria > Pseudomonadati > Pseudomonadota > Gammaproteobacteria > Lysobacterales > Lysobacteraceae > Stenotrophomonas > Stenotrophomonas sp. TWI1183. The sequence goes on along the minus strand of NZ_JBDJKZ010000003.1, from coordinate 187,841 downwards.
TGGCCTGGTACAGCGAGCACGGCGTGCATGCCAACGGCCTGGTCTCGCCGATCCTCAACGACGACGGCAGCGTCAACACCGGCTTCGGCTCGGACATCGAGTACGACAGCCAGGGGCAGTACATCAGCCTGGTTGCCGATGTCGCGCGCCTGGATGGCGGACCGGACTCGGTACGCGCCTATCTGCCCAAGGTGAAAGCCGCGATGCGCTTCCTGCAGGAACTGCGCGAGCGCACGCTGGTGCCCGGCTACATGGCCAGCCAGCCCTCCCCGGAACGCTTCGCCGGCATCCTGGCGCCATCGATCAGCCACGAGGGCTACCCTTCGCCCACGCACAGCTACTGGGACGACTACTGGGGCCTGAAGGGGTGGCATGACGGCGCGTGGCTGGCCGAGTCGCTGGGCGATCATGAAACCGCCGCGTGGGCGCGCGAACAGTACACCGCCCTGCACGATGCACTGGCCGCCTCGATCCGCGCCACGATGGCGTGGAAGGGCATCGACTTCATTCCTTCTTCGGCCGACCTTGGCGATGGTGATCCGACCGGCGTGTCGATCGCGCTCGATCCCACCGGCGCACAGGATGTGTTGCCGGCCGAGGCGCTGCGCACCACGTTCGCCCGCTATCTGGACGATGTCCGCAAGCGCGGCGAGCCGGGCGCGTTGTATGCCTATACCCCGTACGAAATCCGCAACGTGCTGAGCTATGTGCATCTGGACCAGCCCGAGGCCGCCGACGAACTGCTGCAGGGCCTGCTGCATGACCGCCGCCCGCTGGAGTGGCAGGTGCTCGCCGAGGTGGTCCATTCGCGGCTGCGCTTCCCGCGTTATCTCGGCGACATGCCACATACCTGGATCGGCGCCGAATACGGACGCACGCTGTTCGGGATGCTGATGCGCGAAGACGATGACGCGCTGTCGCTGCTGCCAGGCACCCCGCCCTCGTGGGTGGCCGGCGACGGGCTGGCGGTGGATCGCCTGCCGACCGCCTACGGCATCCTGGCCCTGCAGGCGCGGCAGCGCGACGGCACGCTGCAGGTAACGCTGGGCAAGGGGCTGCGCGCGGACACCGCGGTCCGTGTGTGGTGGCCGAGCCGTACGCGCCCGACCTCGGTCCGGGTGGATGGCCGCGTCGTGAGTGACTACGACGCGCGCGGGGTGCTGCTGAAGCAGCCGTTCCGCCGGCTGGAGGCGACGTGGTGAGACCGACTCCGCCGGCATGGCGATGCTCTGTCGGCCGATGAAGGGCTAGAACCCGGTCAGCCCTGCCGGTCGACGGGACGACGCAAGCCTTGGTCCGGTCGTGGCGGTGCCTGGCATGACCGGCATTGACATGCAGGTATTTACCTGCATATCATCGGATCGTCGACGGGCGCCATCACATGCACAGGGCGTTACCTGGATCACGAGCAGCGAGAAACGCGGATGGATGCAGACAAGGTATTCAAGGCGCTGGGCGATCCAACCCGCAGGGCGCTGCTGGATGCGCTCTGCCAGACCAACGGGCAGTCGCTGGGGCAGCTCTGCGCGCACCTGCAGATGACACGGCAATCGGTCACCCAGCACCTGGGACTGCTGGAAGACGCCAACCTGATCAGCACCGTCAGGCGCGGCCGCGAGAAGCTGCACTTCATCAACCCCGTGCCCCTGCACGAGGTTTACGAGCGGTGGGTACGCAAGTTCGAGCACCAACGGCTGAGCCTGCTGCATGACCTGAAAAAAGAACTCGAAGGAGAATGATGATGTCCACGGTGTCTACCTGCTTCATCCACGTGATCTATATCGCCTCCAGCGCCGAAAGCGTATTCGAGGCCATCACCCGGCCAGAGATCGCCCGCACCTATTGGGGCCATGAGAACGTATCGGACTGGCAGCCCGGTTCACCCTGGCAGCACGTCCGTGCCGACGCGGCAAGGAAGGTCGAGCTGGTCGGCGAGGTGGTCGAAAGCACCCCGCCCTCGCGCCTGGTCATCAGTTGGGCCGCCGCGTCGCAGGCCGATGACGCGCAGGCCTACAGCCGGGTGACGTTCGATATCGTGCCGTATGACGGCATGGTCCGGCTCACCGTGACCCATGACCAGCTCGAGCCGGGCAGCGGCATGGACACCGGCATCCGGCAGGGCTGGCCGCTTGTCCTGTCCAGCCTCAAATCCCTTCTGGAAACCGGCAAGGGCATGGACGTCTTCGCCAGGCCGCTGGGCTGAGCAGGGCGGGAAGATCACAGAAAAGGGCGCCTTGGGCGCCCTTTTCATTCAACACATCTCGCTCGACCGCTGTACGCGACAACGCGCTCAGACGCTCCCCTCATGCTCATGCAGGGTGATCAGCGATTCCATCAGGTCTTCGTCCGCACTCGCGCACACGGCCAGCAGCACCGCTTCCTCGCAGCCGGCATCGACGATGTAGGCGTGCCCCATCTGGCTGTCGATGTAGATGCCCTGCCCGGTCTCCAGCACCACCGGATCGTAGAACTCGGTGTGGACCTGGATGCGGCCTTCCATCACGTGCACGTACTCCTCGCCCGGGTGGCGGACCAGGTCGCCGAACTCGGCGGTGGTCTTGGCCCGCACCTTGGTCAGGATCGGGATCATGCGCTTGCGGCGCAGTTCGGTGCATAGATAGTAGTAATCGTAGTTGTCGGTCTGGACCCGCAGCGCCTTGTCGAGCGAGCCGAGGCTGCGCCGTGCGGTGACCGGCTTCGGCGCGCTGTCGGCGTCGGGCTCGGAGAACAGATCGGACATGCGCAGGTTCAGGCGCTGCGCCAGGTGCTGGAGCTTGTCGTAGGTCAAGGTCAGGCGGTCATGCTCGATCTTGGACAGCGTGGACAGGGGAATTTCGGTGTGCTCGCTCATTTCCTTGAGCGTCCAACCCTGGCGCGTGCGCAGACCGCGCAGCAGGGTTCCGAGCGTCGGGCTTTTGGGGCTCATCGACAGGACCTTTGGGCTATTGCTGGTGAAGTTGCCGATACGATACTACGTAGAGATGAATGCCATCCTGATCAGGATGGTTTCTTGTCGCGTTCGCCTCATATGGCGCCTCTCAACGCCGTGTAATCGTTCTCATCGGCCCCGGAATGGCGTATTCAGGGCATGTAACGGTCGCAATCACCCCTGCTCGGCGGCTGCCAGACGAGATCACGCGCAATTGACATTTCTCTGATCAGGAATATTGTTGTCTGATTGAGATGGTTTTGGGCCCTCCGCTCGTTTGTGCGGGGTGCCTCGTCTTCCAGTTCCAGAGGGGATCGTCACATGCGTGCGTTGTCAGGGCTTGTCGCGTTGTGTTGTGGGCTGTTGCTGTCCTTCCAGGCCGATGCACAGCGGCCGCCGTCCCCGCCTCCGGAGGCCGCGCCCACCCGCGTGGACACCGTTGCCCGATTGACCGCGGATGACGCGGCCACCTGGCTGGATGGGTTCATGCCGTATGCCATCGCGCGCGGTGACATCGCCGGCGCGGTGGTGACCGTGGTCAAGGACGGCCAGATCCTGGTCCGTCGCGGTTACGGCGTCTCGGATGTGGAAAAACAGACCCCGGTGGATCCGGACCGCACCCTGTTCCGGATGGCCTCGGTCTCCAAGCTGATGACCTGGACCGCGGTGATGCAGCTGGTGGAGGCCGGCAAGCTGGATCTGGACGCGGACATCAACCAGTACCTGGATTTCAAGGTGCCCGAACGCGGCCTGCCGATCACGCTGCGCCAGCTGATGACGCATACCGGTGGCTTCGAGGCCAACATCAAGTACATGTGGACCAGCGAGGCGGTGGCCGAAGCCGGTGACATCGCGCTGGGACCGTACCTCAAGCGACGGGTGCCGGCGCAGATCTTCGCGCCGGGCACCGTGCCCGCCTATTCGAACTACGGCACCAGCCTGGCCGGCTACATCGTAGAGCGCGTGTCCGGGCAACCGTTTGCCGAGTACGTCGAGCAGCACATCTTCGTGCCGCTGCAGATGCAGCACGCCAGCTTCCGGCAACCGCTGCCGCCGGCGTTGCGTGCCCTGGTCAGCAAGGGCTATGCACTGGGATCGGGCAAACCGCGCGACTTCGAAGTCACCCCGTCGGCTCCGGCCGGCGCACTGTCGGCCACCGGCAGCGACATGGCGCGTTTCATGATCGCGCACCTGAGCGCGGCGGGCGGCCACGACACGGCCATTCTGAAAGCCGCGACCAGCCAGCTGATGCTGACCCCGCAGACGCGCTTCGCGCCGCCGCTGAACACCATGGCGCTCGGCTTCTACGAGATCGATGTCAATGGCCAGCGCGTGGTATCGCACGCCGGTGACACCTACTCGTTCCACTCGCAGCTGTTCCTGTTCCGCGATCACGACGTCGGCCTGTTCGTCTCGCTCAACAGCGCGGGCGCCAACGGCATCACCGGCCCGATCCGGCGTGAACTGCTGGAGAACTTCGCCGACCGCTATTTCCCGGCCGCGGCACCCGCCCCGGCACCGCCCGTGGACGCGGCACTGGCCAAGCAGCAGGCACGCCTGCTGGCGGCGCCGAGCTACCTGGATTCGCGGCGTGCGGAGACCGGCATCGGCCGCACCGGCATCCTCACCCAGACCCGCCTGGAAGCCCTCGATGATGGCAGCCTGCGTCTGCCGCGCCTGAAGCAGCCCAACGGGCAGCCCACCACCTTCAAGCCGATCGCCCCGTGGCTGTGGCAGGCCAGCAACAGCGAGCTGCGCCTGGCCGCCATCGTCAAGGACGGCGCGCCGGTCGGCTTTGCAGTGGATTCGTCTTCGCCGTTCAACGTGTTCCTGCGTGCCGAAGGCTATCGCTCGGCGCTGTGGCTGAAGCCGGCACTGACCGGGGCAGTGGCCGTGCTGGCGCTGTCCGCGCTGGCGTGGCCGATCGCCGCGTTCGTGCGCCGCCGTCATGGGCGCGTGCTGGGCTGGCCGCGCAGGACGCTGCTGGCCTATCGCCTGAGCCGCTTCGCCTGCTGGTTCGTGCTGCTGGTGCCTGCCGCGGCCATGGCGGTGATGACCTGGGCATCGGCGGATTTCGCCCGCCTCGATGACCGCCTCGATCCGGCAGTGATCGGGCTCGGCATCGCCACGGTGATCGCGATCGTCGGCGGGATCGGTTCGACGGCCTGGAATCTGGTGGAGACGGTACGCATTCGTCGCGGCTGGCTCGCCCGCCTCTGGGCCGCGCTGCTGCTGATCGCGGCCTGCGTGCTCGCCTATTCGCTGGTCCTGATGGGCCTGGCCGACTTCGCTCTCAACTACTGACCCATGGCCCCGCCACGGGGCTGGAGACATCCTGTGAAACTGACCCTGCAGATCGATACGCTTGCCTTGCTGGCCCCGTTCCGGATCAGCGGCTACGTGTTCGAACACGCCCCGGTACTGCGCGTGGAACTGGAAGACGGCGGCCATCGCGGCCGTGGCGAAGCCAGCGGTGTGTACTACTTCGATGACACGCCCGAGCAGATGCTGGCGACGCTGGAACTGCTGCGTGCGCGCATCGAAGCCGGCATCACCCGCAACGAGCTGCAGCAACTGCTGCCCCGCGGCGGCGCGCGCAACGCACTCGACTGCGCGCTCTGGGATCTGGAAGCGAGCCGTAGCGGCACGCATGCCTGGGCGCTGGCCGGGCTGTCGCAGACGCGGCCGCTGCTGACCACCTGGACCCTGGGCGCCGATGACCCGGCGACGATGCAGTCGATCGCGACCGGACGCTATGCGCCGGCCAAGGCACTCAAGCTCAAGCTCAGCGGTGATCTGGATATCGACATCGAGCGCGTGCGTGCGGTGCGCAAGGTGCGCCCGGATGTGTGGATGGGCGTGGACGCCAACCAGGGCTACAGCGTGGACGTGCTCGATGCGCTGATTCCGGTGCTGCTGGAGAACGGCATCAAGCTGCTGGAACAACCCTTGCCGCGCGGCCGCGAAGCCGAGCTCAAGGGCTTCGCGCGGCCGTTGCCGTTCGCCGCCGACGAGAGCGTGCAGGATGCTTCGGAGATCGAGGCGCTGGCGGGTCTGTTCGACGTCATCAACATCAAGCTAGACAAGGCCGGCGGGCTCACCGAAAGCCTGGCGATGGTCGGCAAGGCCCGCTCGCTGGGCATGCAGGTGATGGTCGGCAACATGATCGGCAGCAGCTGGGCGATGGGCCCGGCCTTCATCGTGGGCCAGCATTGCGACGTGGTCGATCTCGATGGCCCGCTGTTCCTGCGCGATGACCGGACCCCGGGCCTGCGCTACGACGGCGGACTGGTGCATTGCGACGACGCCGTCTGGGGCAAGGGAGTGCACGCATGAGCATCTGGCGCCCGCTGATCTCCGGCCTGCTGCTGGCCTCGACTGTCGCGTTCTCGCCCGTGCATGCGCAGGCACCGGTCCCCGTCGCTGCACCGGCGGCCCCCGCGAGCACCGAAGCGGCTGACAGCATCGCGCCCGCGCAGACAGCCACCGGCACGCTGGATGCCGCACGCGTGGACACCTTCCTTGATGGCCTGGTGCCCTACCTGATGGCCCAGGGCGATCTCGCTGGCGCCGTGGTCACCGTGGTCGAGAACGGCAAGGTCGTCACCGAGCGCGGCTTTGGTTTCTCCGATGTCGAGAAGCGCACGCCGGTCGATCCCAAAACCACGTTGTTCCGCCCCGGCTCGATCTCCAAGCTGTTCGTGTGGACCGCGGTGATGCAGCTGGTCGAACAGGGCAAGCTGGACCTGGACACCGACATCAACACCTACCTGGACATCAAGGTCCCGGCCAAGGGTGAGCCGATCACGCTGCGCCAGATCATGACCCACACCAGCGGTCTGGAAGAGCGCATGCGCTACCTGATCGTGCTGGGTCCGGATCATCCGGCCAACCGCGACAACTACCTCAAGGAATGGGTGCCCAACCAGATCTCCACACCGGGCACGACACCGGCGTACTCCAACTACGCCACCGGCATCGCCTCGTACATCGTCGAGCGCGTCAGCGGGCAGCGCTTCGAAGACTACGCCAGGCAGCACATCCTGCAGCCGCTGGACATGCAGTACGCCAGCTTCGAACAGAAGCTGCCGGCCGAGCTGCTGCCACACGCCGCCAAGGGCTATCTGCTGGGCTCGGGCAAAAGCTACCCGGCCGAGAAGAACACCGCACCGGGCGTGGGCGGTCTGTATGCCTCCGGGTCGGCGATGGCCCGTTTCATGATGGCCACGCTCAATCATGGTGAGCTCGACGGCCAGCGCATCATGCGCGCCGAGACCAACGCACAGATGCTGACCCCGCAGCCGGCGATCCTGCCGCATCTGCCGCGCATGGCCCTGGGCTGGATGGCCTCGGACACCGGTGGCTACGACACCCGCTCGCACGGCGGCACGATGCTGTTCTTCTACTCGTGGCTGTGGATGATCCCGGAGCGCAACATCGGCGTGTTCGTCTCCACCAACAGCGTCGGGCGTGATGCGGCCGGCTCGGCGCTGCGTGCCCAGGTGTGGGAGCGCTTCGTCGAGAACTTCCTGCCGACCCTGCCGATCCAGGCCGCCGGCCCAGGCGTGGATGCGGCCACCGCGCGCGAACACGCCGCGGCGCTGGCGGGGGTGAGCTGGCAGAGCACGCGCCGCTCGGACAGTTCGTATCTGCGCATGCTGACCCTGTTCGCACCGATCCGCGTGCACCCGCAGGAAGACGGCACGATCACCGTCGATGGCCAGAAGGGACTCAACGGCCAGCTGCTGCGCTGGCGCGAGGTGTCGCCGTGGCTGTGGCAGCAGGAAAACGGCCGCGGCCTGTTGGAAGTGAAGGTCAAGGACGGCCGGCCGGTGTACTTCTCCGGCGGCCCGTTCGCCTCGGTGTTCGGCTTCGAACCGATCCCCGGCTGGCGTTCGCCGGCGTGGCTGCGCCCTGCGCTGATCGTCGCACTGGGGCTGCTGACGCTGTCGGCCGTGCTGCGCCTCGGTGGCGTGTTCGTGCGCCGTTACTACCGTGCCAGCGCGCCGCTCGAAGGCCGTGGCCTGCGCTGGCTGCAGACGCTGTCGATCACAACCCAGCTGGGCACTGTCGTCGCCTGGGGGCTGTACGTGAAATCGATCGCTGGCCCGGGCGCGATCTCGTCGTACAGCAACGGGCCGTTGATCCTGGTCCAGGCGGTGTCCTGGCTGAGCGTGATTGCCGCGGTCGCACTGGTCTGGGTGGCCGTCCGCGCGCCGGCCAGCTGGCCGCGCATGCGCCGCTATGGCGCCTGGGTGGTCGCACTGTCGGGCCTGGTGGTGGCGTTCGTCGCCATTACCCAGCGCCTGATCAGTACCGGCCTGCAGCTCTGACCCCCGGACGCGCCGCCCGATGACCCTCGACGCACCGCGCAAGGCCTGGTTCGGGCAACCGCCAGGCCTCACCATCCTGTTCCTCACCGAGATGTGGGAGAAATTCTCCTACTACGGCATGCGGGCGCTGCTGGTCTATTACATGACCAAGCAGCTGTTGTTCTCGCAGGAACAGGCCTCGATGGTCTATGGCCTGTACACCGCGCTGGCCTACCTCAGCCCGGTGTTCGGCGGGATGCTCGCCGACCGCTGGCTGGGCAAGCGACGTGCGGTGATCCTGGGCGGCGCGATCATGGCGTTCGGGCACTTCCTGATGGCCTTCGATGCGCTGCTGTATCCCGCACTGCTGGCGATCGTGCTCGGCAATGGCCTGTTCCTGCCCACCCTGCCCGGCCAGGTCGGCGACCTCTACCAGCGCGATGATCCGCGCCGTGGCTCGGCGTTCAATGTGTACTACGTGGGCATCAACCTCGGTGCGTTCCTCGCCCCGCTGGTCTGCGGCACGCTGGGTGAGGTGTATGGCTGGCATGTTGGCTTCTCCGCGGCCGGCATCGGCATGCTGCTGGGGCTGGTGATCTACATCACCGGCCGCCGCCACCTGCCGCCGGATCCGCCGCGCAGCGAGCGCGCCACGCTGCCCTTCTCCGCGCTGTGGCAACCGGCCTATCGCCCGCTGCTGCAACTGATGGCGATGATTGCCGGCCTGATCGTGGTGTTCCGTCTTGCCTACGAGCAGATCGGCAACACCATCGCGATCTGGCTCGACACCGGCGTGGACCGCGTGCTCACCGCGGATTTCACCCTTCCGATGACGTGGTTCTTCTCGCTCAATCCGCTGCTGGTCTTCCTGATCACCCCGCTGCTGGTGCGACGCTGGATGCGGCAGGCCCGCGACGGCCGCGAGCCGGCCGCACTGACCAAGATGGCGGTCGGTGCCGCCGTGGTCGGATTGTCGTTCGCGCTGGTGGCGATACTCGGTGGCGAACCAACGGCCAAGGTCGGCTGGCTGTGGGCCGCGCTGTTCTTTGCGATCTTCACCTTCGGCGAGCTCTTCATCCTGCCGGTCGGACTGGGTCTGTTCGCCCGCCTGGCCCCGGTCGGCTTCGGCGCCACGATCATCGCGTTCTGGTTCCTCGCGTCGTTCGGCGGCAACCTGCTGGCCGGCGCGGTCGGCACGCTGTGGTCGACGCTCTCCAGCGCGGTGTTCTTCTCGCTGATGGCTGGTACCTGCCTGATCGTCGCCGTGCTGTTGCTGCGCCTGGAGCGACGTGCCCGGCCCTTGCTCGCTGGCAATGGGTCACCTGCAGCGCAGGAGGCCGTCCCGACTGACGATGCAGCGACCGCGCGATGAGGTCACCGTTCCGGCACGGCACGGTGTCGACGGCACGCGTGCCCCCGCTCCCCCCGCCTCAGCCCGCCACACGGCCGCCCCGGCCGTGGATGACTGTTGTGCCTATTGCCCGACTTCGTTCCTGATTCCAGAGAGCCCGCCACATGCGCAAGCCGATGAAACGTTCGATCCTCGCCTCTACCGTCACGCTGTGCTGCATGAGCCTCGCCACTGCGGCGATGGCCCAGGACGCCGATGCCGAAGGCGGCCGCAGCACGCCCGATGTCGTCGAGCTCGATCGCGTGGTGGCCACCGCACAGAAGCGCAGCGAGAACGTCATGGAGGTGGCGGCCGGCGTCAGCGTGATCAGCGAAGAGCGGCTGGAAGCGTTCGGTGCAACGCGCCTGAACGACTTCGCCGCCTACGTGCCCGGCTTCCAGGTCGACAGTGGCGGCGCACCGGGCCAGACCACGATGGCGCTGCGCGGCGTGGCACCGCTTGGCGGCGGCTCGATCATCGGCACCTACATCGATGACACCCCGATCGGCCCTAGCAGCAACAAGCAGCGCGCGACCACCTACGCGCTGGATCTGCTGCCGTATGACATCCAGAGCGTGGAGGTACTGCGCGGCCCGCAGGGCACGCTGTACGGCGCCAGCTCGATGGGCGGCCTGTTCAAGTACATCACCAAGGCGGCCGATCCGGACGGCTTCGAGTTCCGCGCGGGGATGGACGTCAACGCCACCAAGGAAGCCGGTGACGTGGGCACCGGCGTGCGCACCTCCTTCAACGTGCCGCTGATCGAAGGCAAGCTGGGCATGCGCGCCAGTCTGTCGCGCCAGGGCACCCCCGGTTACGTCGACCAGCCCGACCTCAGCGGCGAGGATGCCAAGGACAGCAACGGCTATTACCAGCTGGCCTCGCGCCTGGCGCTGACCTGGCGCATCAGCGACACCGCCAACCTGCGCGTGCAGGCGCTGTCGCAGATCGTGGATGCGGACAACTCCAGCGCGGTGGGCCTGACCTATCCCACGCTGGAGCCGATCCGCGGGCCGCTGGAAGGCATCCTGCAGCGCGCGACGCCGTACCGGATGGAGACCGACTACTACTCTGCGATCCTGGACTGGGATCTGGGCAACGTCGATTTCGTGTCGGCCACCAGCTTCTCCGAAACCCGCATGGATGAAGTGCAGGATTCCACGCTGGTGTACGGCGCGGCATGGCCCCTGCTGACCCCGTACCCGGCCGGCCAGGCGCAGTTCGATGTGTTCCTCGGCACCCGCAAATGGACCCAGGAGTTCCGGCTCAGCTCCAAGGAGAGCGAGCGCTTCGAATGGCTGCTCGGCACCTTCTTCACCGGTGAGAAGAACACCAACCGCCAGCAGGTCAGCGCCTACGATGCGAATGGCATCCCGCTGCCCTTCAATCCCGGCACCGCGAGCCTGCCCGGCACCTATGACGAGCAGGCGATCTTCGCCGACGTCACCTACAAGCTCAGTCCCCGCTTCGATGTCTCCGCCGGTGTCCGGCACGCGCGCAACCAGCAGGATTTCGAGCAGCACAGCATCGGCCTGCTGTACGGCCCGCGGCCGATCGATCTGGCCGACTCCGCCGATGACAACGTGACGACGTGGAAGCTGGCCTCGCGCTGGCACCTCAACGACAGCTCGATGATCTACGCGCGTTACGCCACCGGCTACCGCCCGGGCGGGCCGAACGTATCGACCTCCGGCGTGGTGCCGATGACCAAGGCCGATACGCTGGACAACCTCGAGCTCGGCTTCAAATCGCACTTCTGGGACCGTCGCGCGATGATCGACATGGCGCTGTTCCGGATCGACTGGGACGACATCCAGGTGCGCGTTTCGGAAAACGGCCTGAGCTGGATGGGCAACGCCGGCAGCGCACGCAGCCAGGGCGCGGAACTGAGCTTCATGGTGCGGCCGGCCGAGCGCCTGACGCTCGGCCTCAATGCCGCCTACATCGATTCGAAGATCGGTGACGTGCCGCCGTCCAGCGGCCTGGTCTCCGGCAGCCGCATGCCGATGACGCCGCGGCTGAGCTGGTCGAGCACCATCGACTACGACATCGATGTGAGCGACCAGTGGCAGGGCCGGATCGGCGCCGGGTATCGCGTCACCGGCGAGCGGGTGGCTGGTGCGTACGACATCGACAGCTACAACGCGCTGGACCTGCATGCCGAGCTGACCAACATGACGTGGACCGTGCGTCTGTATGCGCGCAACGCCACCGACGAGCGCGCCTATGTCTCGACCGGCGCCGTGCGCGACGCACTCAACCGCTACGTCGCCGTGACCGGCGTTCCGCTGCAGCCGCGCACCATCGGCATGTCGATCGACTATCGCTACTGAGGGGCGTGGAGCACACCGACAGAAGAGAGTGGATAATTATCCTGATTAGGTTGCATATTCTCTGATTAGGACTTATACAGATCGAACCAGGTCAAACAACAGCGAGCCCTCGCCGTGAATGCCTCTCCTCTCTTCTCTCCCGCGACCACTGGAACCCTCATGAGCCCGACGCCCACCGCTGCCGTACAGGCCCTCGCCGCCCTCCCCCAGCCGTACCTGCTGTTCCTGGGCGACACCACCGAAGCCGGCTTCGCCAAGACCGCGATCGGGCTGCACGACTGGGCTCCGGAAGTGTGTGTCGCCGAATGGAGCCTGCCCGGCTGCCCGATCACCACCGGCCTGCCCACCATGACGCCGGCCCAGGCGCGCGCCGCCGGTGCGCGTGCGATGGTGATCGGCGTGGCCAACGGCGGCGGCGTGATTCCCCCGCAGTGGCTGCCGGCGCTGGTCGACGCCCTCGAGAACGGCCTGGACCTGGTCAGCGGCATGCACCAGAAGCTGGGTGACATCCCGGAACTGGCCGCCGCCGCCGAACGCCATGGGCGCGAGCTGATCAACGTCCGCGTGCCGCCGCGCGGCATTCCGGTCGGCAACGGGCGCAAGCGCACCGGCAAGCGCGTGCTGACCGTCGGCACGGACTGCGCGCTGGGCAAGAAGTACACCGCACTGGCCCTGGCCCGCGGCCTGCGCGGGCTCGGCGTGGATGCCGACTTCCGCGCCAGCGGCCAGACCGGCATCCTGATCGCCGGCAGCGGCATTCCGATGGACGCGGTGGTCGCCGATTTCTCGGCGGGCGCCGCCGAACTGCTCAGCCCGAATGCAGCCCACGACCATTGGGACGTCATCGAAGGCCAGGGCTCGCTGTTCCATCCCGCCTACGCCGGTGTCAGCCTCGGCCTGCTGCACGGCAGCCAGCCGGATGTGTTCGTGGTCTGCCACCAGCCGGGGCGCAAGCATGTGCTCGGCTATCCGGACTATCCGCTGCCCTCCATCGAGGAAGTGATCGCGTTGACCGTGCAGCTCGGGCGTCGTACCAACCCGGACATCCGCTGCGTCGGCGTCAGTCTCAACACCCATGGCATGACCGAAGCCGCGGCGTCGGCCGCCTGTGCGGAGGTCAGCGCGCGCCTGGGTCTGCCGGTGGCCGACCCGATGCGGCAAGATGGGGAATTCAACCGTTTGCTGGAGGCCTGCATCGCATGAAGATGACATCCCGTACCTTGAGCCTGTGCGTCGCGGCCATGCTGGGCCTGAGCCCGCTCGCCGCCTTCAGCGCCAGCCGGACCAGTCCGGTGGAAACCGAAGTCGCACGCCTGGCCACGTTGATCGACGGCAAGGTCGGTGTCTCGGCATGGCGCCTGGATGGCAAGGGCGAGCAGGTGCATCTGAATCCCGATGAAGGCTTCCCGATGGCCAGCACGTTCAAGGTCGCCGTCGCCGCCGTGATCCTGAGCAAGGTGGATGCCGGCGAACTGGCGCTGACCACGATGGTGCCGGTGCCGAAATCCTTCTATGTCGATTCGGAAGTGATCGCCGACCGTTTCATCCACGACGGCGTGAGCCTGTCGGTGCACAACCTGCTCGAAGTGATGTTGACCCAGAGCGACAACACCGCCACCGACGTGCTGGTGGCCCAGGCCGGTGGACCGGCCGCGGTCACCGCCTGGCTGCGCGCACACGGCATCGAAGGCCAGCGTCTGGACCGCAACACCCGGCAGTTGCTGAGCGACATCTTCGGCCTCGGCGATGAGCCGCTGACCAAGGAACGCGTCGCGGAACTGACCCTCGACCCCGAGGTCGTGAAGCGCACCAAGTCCGGCAGCGAGGCCTTCGACAAGGATCCGCGCGACACCTCCACGCCGCGTGCGATGTCGACCCTGCTGACCCAGCTGTTCACCGGCAAGGCACTCAGCCCGGCCAGCACCGAGGTGCTGGTGCAGATCATGGAGCGTTGCCGGACCTGCAGCGCACGCCTGCGCGGCAGCCTGCCGCCGGGCACCAAGGTGGCGGACAAGAGCGGCACCGTCGCCGGCACCGTCAACGACGTCGGCGTGGTCACCCTGCCCGACGGCAACCAGTTCGCCATCTCGGTCTTCGTCAAAGCGAGCAATGCCCCGCGCAGCGAACGTGAGCGGGTGATCGCGGAGATCGCGCGCACCGTGCGCGACTTCTACCTGCTGCAGCCCAAGGTCGCCCGCAAGTGACCGCCGCCGCCAGCCGGTTCCAGCGGTATCTGTTGCCCGGTCTGGCGTTCAAGTCGGCCGTGATCGGCGGCGGATACGCGACCGGCCGTGAGCTGGCGGAGTTTTTCCTGCCATCGGGCCCGTGGGGTGGCTTGGCCGCGATGGTGTTGTCGATGCTGATCTGGAGCGTGATCTGCATCCTGACGTTCCTGTTGGCACGGGCGATCCGTGCCAACGACTACCGTACGTTCTTCCGGCATCTGCTGGGCCGTGGCTGGTGGACCTTCGAAGTCGCCTACCTGGCATTGATCGTGGTGGTGCTGGCGGTCTTCGGCGCGGCCGCCGGCGAACTGGCGGCGACCATGTTCGGCTGGCCGCGGATCGTCGGCACGCTGGTGCTGGTGGCGATCATCACCGGCGTGGTGCAGGCCGGCACCAATGCCGTCGAACGCATGTTCAAGCTGATGTCGGCCTTCATGTACCTGGTGTACGCCATCGCGGCGTGCCTGATCCTGTACCGCTTCGGCGGCGGCGCGATGGCACAGCTCTCCAACACCCATGAACTGGGCAAGGACTGGGTGCTCAACGGCGTCACCTACGCCGGCTACAACATGTTCGCCGCCGTCTCGATCCTGCTGGTCGTGCGCCACCTGCTGTGCCGCCGCGATGCGGTGATCGCCGGTGCGCTGGCCGGCCCGCTGGCGATCCTGCCGGCGATCGTCTTCTACGTCTGCATGATCGCGTTCCTGCCGGACATCGCCGACGCGCCGCTGCCGTCGGACCTCATGCTCGGCCAGCTCGGCCTGCCGTGGTTCCAGTGGCTGTTCCGCCTGATGATCATGGTGGCGCTGGTGGAAACCGGGGTCACGCTGATGGCCTCCGTGGATGGCCGCATCAGCGTCAACTGGAAAGAACGCACCGGTGCCGCACCGAAGCGCGGGATCCGCGTGGCGATCATCGTGGCGATCCTGCTGATGGCCGTGTTCATGGCCGATGGCATCGGCCTGGTGGCGCTGATCGCGAAGGGATACCGGCTGCTGGCGTACGCGATCCTGGCCACCTACGTGGTGCCGTTGCTGGCCTACTCGGCGTGGCAGATCTGGTCACGCCGCGGGCAGGCCTTCACCGCGCCCGTGGGCGACCTGCCCGATCCTCGTCCCGCGTTGGCCGATGCCATCGGCGCTCATCCGCCACAGGCGAAGACCAGGAACTGATGCAGTGCGCGTGCCGGCGCGGACAGGTCTTCGTCCGGGCGCCAGACCAGGCCGACTTCCATCGGCGGCACCGCGTCGGTGAGGGTGCGTACGTCGATCCGGCGCCCCTCCAGCGACCACGGCCGATAGACCATGTCCGACAGGATGCTGACCCCGAACCCGTAGGCGACCATGCCGCGCAGCGCTTCCAGCGACGAGGTCCGGAACACGACGTTGGGTTCGCGCCCGACCGAGCGCCAGTAGCGCATCGCCGACTCCTGGCCCTCGTCGACCATCAGCATGATGTACGGATACGGCTCCACGTCGGCCGGGCTGATCACCGGCAGCTGCAGCAGCGGATGCGACTCGGCCAGCCACAGTTGGCGGCGGGAGCGGATCAGCACCTGGCGCCGCAGCACATAGGGCTCGGCCATGTTGGAAATGATGCACAGGCCGAAGTCGAGGTCGCCGCTGCTGACGCCCTGCTCGATCGCGGCGCGGTCCATGTCGACCAGGTCGACCTCCACCTGCGGGTAGGAGCGCTTGAAGCGCGCCAGCAGGCTCGGCAGGAAGTAGCCCAGCACCGTATAGGACGCGCCGATCCGCACCCGGCCCGGGAGGGTGTTGGCCAGGAACATTGGCTCGCTGAGCGCGTCCTGCAGCGTATCCAGGATGTGCCGCACATGCTGGTGGAAGCGGTGCCCCTCGGCGGTGAGGCCGACCCCGTGCGGCATGCGGTCGAACAGCTTCAGGCCCAGCGAGGCTTCCAGCTGGGCGACCGCCGCGGTGATCACGGATTGGGAGACGTGCAGCTTGCGCGCGGCCTGCGAGAACTGCCCCAATTCAGCCGCTTCGGCAAAGTAACGCAGCTGGCGCAGGGTCATGTTGGCGGGGATTTGCATGCACGGGCTCCCACGGAATGAAGATATCTGAATAAACAATACCTCATACGCAATTAAACAAATTTACGATAAGCCGCTGTGCCTCTAGACTTCACACTGGGTGCAATGCGCCATGGCCCCAGCCGCCTTGCAAGCGCTGGTCCTTACCCGCTTCGCGACGAGATCCCGCCCGGATGTCGGCGCGTCAACATCGCCATTACCGTTGCCCCCCGCCGGCGGTATGCCTGTAGCTCCATGACCCAAGCCCAGCGAGGCCCCTGACATGTCATCACCCCAGATTCCCGCCACGAGCGAGCCGTTGCATCTGCACGTGCCCGAGCCCAGCGCCCGTCCCGGCCAGGCCACCGACTTTTCCTATCTGAAGCTGAGCCCCGCCGGCGCGGTCGACAAGCCGCCCGTGGACGTGAGCGCCAGCCAGACCGCGCCGCTGACCGGCCAGCTGATCCGCGTGCTGGACGACAACGGCGACGCCGTGGGCCCCTGGGCTGCCGACATCGACGACGCCGTGCTGCTGCGTGCGATGCACGCCATGCTCAAGACGCGCGCCTACGACGCCCGCCTGCTGATCGCCCAGCGCCAGAAGAAGACCTCGTTCTACATCCAGTGCCTGGGTGAAGAAGCGATCGCCGTCGGCCAGACCCTGGCGCTGCGCGATGACGACATGCAGTTCCCGACCTACCGCCAGCAGGGCATCCTGATCACCAAGGACGTCTCGCTGGTCGACATGATCTGCCAGGTGCTGTCCAACGCGGCCGACCCGCTGAAGGGCCGCCAGCTGCCGATCATGTATTCGTACAAGGATTACGGCTTCTTCTCGATCTCCGGCAACCTGACCACCCAGTACATCCAGGCCGTGGGCTGGGCGATGGCCTCGGCGATCAAGGGCGACACCCGCATCGCCACCGCATGGGTGGGTGATGGCGCGACCGCCGAAGGCGACTTCCACGCCGCGCTGACCTTCGCGCACGTGTACCGCGCCCCGGTCGTACTCAACGTGGTCAACAACCAGTGGGCGATCTCCACCTTCCAGGCGATTGCCGGCGGTGAGAACACCACCTTCGCCGCGCGCGGCGTGGGCTACGGGATTCCGTCGCTGCGTGTGGACGGCAACGATCTGCTCGCCGTGTACGCGGCCTCGCGCTGGGCCGCCGAACGCGCCCGCAGCAATCTCGGCCCGACCCTGATCGAGTGGGTGACCTACCGCGCCGGCCCGCATTCGACCTCGGATGATCCGTCCAAGTACCGCCCCGCCGACGATGCCCAGCACTTCCCGCTCGGCGATCCGATCGACCGCCTGAAGCAGCACCTGATCAAGCGCGGCCTGTGGAGCGAGCAGCAGCACGACGAAGTGCGCACCGAACTCGATGCCGAGATCCTGCGTGCCCTCAAGGAAGCCGAAACCCACGGGTTGCTCGGCAGCGACAACCGTCCCGGCGCGGCCCTCATGTTCGAAGACGTCTACAAGGACATGCCCGAACACCTCCGTCGCCAGCGTCAGCAGTTGGGAGTCTGAACACCATGAGCGGGATTGAACAGAACAACACCGGCGGCACGCCGATGACCATGATCCAGGCGCTGCGCTCGGCGATGGACGTGATGCTGGAACGCGACGACAACGTGGTGGTCTTCGGCCAGGACGTGGGCTACTTCGGCGGCGTGTTCCGCTGCACCGACGGCCTGCAGACCAAGTACGGCAAGCAGCGCGTGTTCGATGCGCCGATTTCCGAAAACGGCATCGCCGGCGCGGCGATCGGCATGGCCGCCTACGGCCTGCGGCCGGTCGCCGAAATCCAGTTCGCCGATTACATCTACCCGGCCTACGACCAGATCGTGTCCGAAGCGGCGCGCATGCGCTATCGCTCCGGCGGCAGCTTCACCTCCTCACTGGTGTTCCGCACCCCGTGTGGCGGTGGCATCTACGGTGGCCAGACCCACAGCCAGAGCCCGGAAGCGATCTTCGCGCACGCCACCGGCCTGCGTACCGTCATGCCGTCCAACCCGTACGACGCCAAGGGCCTGCTGATCGCCTCGATCGAGAACGACGATCCGGTGATCTTCCTGGAGCCCAAGCGCTTGTACAACGGCCCGTTCGACGGTCACCACGACCGCCCGGTCACCGCGTGGTCCAAGTACCCGGACAACCTGGTGCCGGAGGGCTACTACAACGTGCCGCTGGACAAGGCCGCCATCGCCCGCGAAGGCAAGGCCCTGACGGTCATCACCTACGGCACCACCGTGTGGGTGGCCAAGGCCGCCGCCGAAGATGCCGGGATCGATGCCGAAGTGATCGACCTGCGCAGCCTGTGGCCGCTGGATCTGGACGCCATCGTCAACTCGGTCAAGAAGACCGGCCGCTGCATCGTGCTGCACGAAGCCACCCGCACCTGCGGCTTCGGCGCCGAACTGGTCGCCCTGGTGCAGGAGCATTGCTTCTACCACCTGCAGGCACCGGTGGAACGCGTTACCGGCTGGGACACCCCGTATCCGCACGCGCAGGAATGGGACTACTTCCCGGGTCCGTCCCGGGTCATCGATGCAATGCAGCGCGTGCTGGAGGACTGAACCATGGGACATCACGTCATCAAGATGCCGGACATCGGTGAAGGTATCGCCGAAGTCGAACTGATCACCTGGAAGGTCGAGGTCGGTGGCCCGGTCGCCGAAGACCAGGTCGTGGCCGAGGTCATGACCGACAAGGCCATGGTCGAGATCCCCTCGCCCGTGTCAGGCACCGTGGTCTCGCTGGGCGGCAAGCCTGGCCAGATGATGGCCGTCGGCAGCGAGCTGATCCGTCTGGAAGTGGACGGTGCCGGCAATGCCAGCGCCGCCAGTGCGCCGGCCGCCGCGGCGCCGGCCGAACCGGTTGCTGCGCCCAAGGCGGCCGCACCCGCAGCGGCACCTGCGGCCGCCGCAGAGCCTGCACCCGCTGCGACCCCGGCCAAGGCCGCCGCTGCCTCCGCACCCGCCTGCGCCGCCAAGCAGGACGCGCGTGGCGCGGTCACCAACGGCGTGCTCAACGCCGGTGAAGCCCCGCTGGCCTCGCCGGCCGTGCGCCGCCGCGCCTGGGACCTGGGGATCGAGCTGCGCTACGTGCCGGCCACCGGCCCGGGTGGTCGCATCCTGCAGGCCGATCTGGATGCCTACGCCGCCGCCGGTGGCAAGGCACAGCCGGTCGGTGGCAGTGCCGGCGGCAGCAGCTACGCACGCCGTACCGGCGAGCAGCAGGTGCCGATCATGGGCCTGCGCCGCAAGATCGCGCAGAAGATGCAGCAGTCCTGGTCGACCATTCCACACATCACCTATGTGGAAGAAATCGACGTCACGGAAGTGGAAGCCCTGCGCGCCAGGCTCAATGAGCGTTGGGCCAAGGAACGCGGCAAGCTGACCCTGCTGCCGTTGCTGGCACGCGCGGTCGTGCTGGCCGCACGCGACTTCCCGCAGATGAACGCCCGCTACGACGACCACGCCAACATCGTGACCCGCTATGAGGGCGTGCAGCTGGGCATCGCGACCCAGAGCGAGGTCGGCCTGTCGGTGCCGGTGGTCGCGCATGCCGAGTCGCTGGACCTGTGGCAGACCGCCGCGGAGATCGCGCGCCTGGCCAATGCCGTGCGTGTCGGCAAGGCGACCCGTGAGGAACTGTCCGGCTCGACCATCACCATCAGCAGCCTCGGCGCGATTGGTGGCCTGGTCTCGACCCCGATCATCAACCATCCGGAAGTGGCGATCGTCGGCGTCAACCGCATCATCGAACGCCCGATGTTCCGCGAGGGCCAGGTGGTGGCACGCAAGCTGATGAATCTGTCGTCCTCGTTCGACCATCGCATCGTCGATGGCATGGATGCGGCCGAGTTCGTGCAGGCGATCCGTACGCGCCTGGAAACCCCGGCCCTGCTGTTCGTGGAGTAAGCGATGTCCAATACCCTTCAAACCCAGTTGCTGATCATCGGCGGCGGTCCCGGCGGTTACATCGCCGGCATCCGCGCCGGCCAGCTCGGCGTCAAGACCATCGTGGTCGAGGGCGTCAATCCGGGTGGCACCTGCCTCAACATCGGCTGCATTCCGTCCAAGGCGCTGATCCATGCCGCCGAGGAGTTCGCCAAGGTCACCGCCTACGCGGCAGGCACCTCGCCGCTGGGCATCAGCGTGCAGGCCCCGTCGCTGGACCTGGCCAAGACCGTGGCGTGGAAGGCCGGCATCGTCAAGAAGCTGACCGGTGGCGTCAGTGCACTGCTGAAAAAGAACGGCGCGCAGCTGATCAAGGGCTGGGCCACGATCGTCGACGGCAAGACCGTCGAG
The DNA here is from genome assembly GCF_039673115.1 of Stenotrophomonas sp. TWI1183. Classification (NCBI taxonomy): domain Bacteria; kingdom Pseudomonadati; phylum Pseudomonadota; class Gammaproteobacteria; order Lysobacterales; family Lysobacteraceae; genus Stenotrophomonas; species Stenotrophomonas sp. TWI1183. The sequence goes on along the minus strand of NZ_JBDJKZ010000003.1, from coordinate 167,300 downwards.
ATCGCCGGTGCCGCCGAAGATGGCGGCACGCTGCGCATCGCCTGCGAGCACCTGCTGCTGGCGACCGGCTCGGTGCCGGTGGAACTGCCGTTCCTGCCGTTCGGCGGCAAGGTCATCTCCTCGACCGAAGCCCTCTCGCCGACCTCGCTGCCGAAGCAGCTGATCGTCGTCGGTGGCGGTTACATCGGCCTGGAGCTGGGCACGGTGTACCGCAAGCTGGGCTGCGAAGTCACCGTGGTCGAAGCCCAGGAGCGCATCCTGCCGGCCTACGACGCCGAGCTGACCAAGCCGGTGGCCACGCACCTGGAGAAGTCCGGCGTGAAGCTGCTGACCGGCCACAGCGTGCTCGGCCTGGCCGACAACGGCCAGCTGCGCGTGCGTGACAAGGACGGTAACGAGATCGCGCTGGACGCCGATCAGATCCTGGTCGCGGTCGGCCGTCGCCCGAAGACCGACGGCTTCAATCTCGAATCGCTGCAGCTGGATCTGACCGGCAAGGCGATCAAGATCGACGACCAGTGCAAGACCTCGATGCGCAACGTGTGGGCCATCGGTGATGTCGCCGGTGAGCCGATGCTCGCGCACCGGGCGATGGCGCAGGGCGAACTGGTGGCCGAGATCGTCAGCGGCAGGAAGCGGCACTTCGTGCCGGCCGCGATTCCAGCGGTGTGCTTCACCGATCCGGAAATCGTGGTGGTCGGGCTGTCGCCGGACGAGGCCAAGGCACAGGGCATCGAGACCAAGGTCGCGCTGTTCCCGTTCGCGGCCAATGGCCGTGCGATGTCGCTGGAATCCGCCGATGGCTTCGTGCGCGTTGTCGCGCGCAGCAGCGACCACCGCATCCTCGGCTGGCAGGCCGTGGGCGTGCAGGTCTCGGAACTGTCGATCGCCTTCGTGCAGTCGATTGAGATGGGCGCCACGCTGGAAGACATCGCCGGCACGATCCACCCGCACCCGACGCTGGGTGAGGCGGTGCAGGAAGCGGCATTGCGTGCGTTGGGGCATGCGTTGCATATCTAGAAAAGCAAACGGCCCGCATTGCGGGCCGTTTGTTCTAGAGGGTAAGGGTAGATCCGGGCCATGCCCGGATAGTGCGCCTCCGCCCAGGAGGCCTACGGGAAGACCGTCGGCGTATCGCCACCAACACCTTCCTACGTGTCCACCCGAAGTGCACTCAGAACACCAGCTGCCAGCGTCAGCGTGGCACCGACCCCCAAAGCAAGCATCGGCGCCGTGTCGACGGGGAAACGGGCAAAGATCAGAGTCATGACGACCCCGCCGACGGTTTGCCCCGCCAGACGGGCCGTGGCCTGCATGCCCCCGGCAGCACCGCTTCTCGCGCGGGGCGCCGCCAGGAACAGGTTGCGATTGTTGGGCACTTGGAAAAGGCCAAAACCCAGCCCGCACAGCACCATGAAGATCACCAAGGGGCGTGCGCTCTGCTGTAAATCCCACATCGCGGTCGCAGACAGCCCCACCGCCAGGCATGCACCGCCTACGACGCACAGCCAAGCTGTTGAGACGCGATCAGCAAGACGGCCAACCAATGGCGCAGCGATCGCGACAGTCAGCGGCCAGGGCGCCATGTAGAACGCCGTCATCAAGGGGTCCAGCCCGAGATTGTGCTGCAGGTAGAACGGCAGCGCCAGCAAGCCGAGGGTTATGCCGGCGAAACAGCAGAACGATGCGACCACCGAAGTGCGAAACGAAGGCCTGCGCAGCAGGTCTAGAGGAATCAACGGCCTCTCCTTCGGCAGTTCCCGTCGGATCAAGGCCGCCAGGGTGATGGCTGCGGCACCGATCAGCAATCCCGCTGGCACGGAATGCGCAGTCAGTAGTTCCATGCCGACGACGAGCGATGCAAACGCGGCGGCGTTCAAGGCGACACTGATCTTGTCGAGGGGGCACGCCGTGCCTTTGACGTCAGGCAGTGCGCGCGTGGCAAGAAGAACCATTGCACCCAACGGCAGGTTCAGAGCAAATAGCCACGGCCAACTTGCGCCAGCGAGGATCGCTGCGCCGATGGTGGGGCCCGCCGCAGACGAGAGCGCCACGGCCAGCGCGTTCCAGCCGATCGCGGTTCCGAACCGGTCCTGGGGCACGATGGCGCGAAGCAAGGCGATGCCGAGCGCCATGATCGCGGCAGCACCTAGACCTTGAAGGAAACGTGACGCGACGAGCCAAGGAAGTGATGGCGACACTGCACACAACACGGACGCGGCCGTGAACAGCGCAACTCCGCCGGTAAAAACCCGGCGATGGCCAAGACTATCCCCCAGCGCAGCGCACGGCAGCAGGGCCATCACCAACGCGAGCTGGTAAGCGGTGATGATCCAGATCGATGTTCCCGGGGAGACCTGTAAAGAGCGGGCCATGCTCGGTAGTGCAACGTTGACCACGGCTGCGTCGAGGACGGCGAGAACCATGGCCATTAACACGGCAACAATCGCGGCAGCCCCCCGTCGCCCAGGCAGCTTGGGGCATTGTTCCATAGCGGCCACCGGTGCGAGCGGGGCAGTCACGAGCCTTCCGGCATCCATGTGCCATCGCGATCAACGTACCGGGTGACGCGATGCTCTTCTTTGTCCTCCTTCTTCAGGTCCCGCTCCGTGAAGCGGAACAGCAACGCGGGTCCATTCACGCAGCGTGTGTCGTGGATATCCCCCGGAAGATAGACCTGGACCTCGCCTGGACGCACCGTCGTCGACGCTCTCTGCACCAACTGAACGCTGCCGTCGGCGCTGACCAGGCGGGCGTAGGTACCCATTTCGATTTCACCCTGTTGAAGTGCATAGATGACCCACCCCCGGCCGTGGTCATGAGGCGGCCTATACAGCCCCATTGGTTCGGTATGTGCCAAGAGGACGAACCCATTGAGGGAGTCGCGGTGCAGTTCCTCGTTCGCGGGCGCATCCCGATGCAGTTCCTCCAGCCAACCCTCAGTGGCCGGCGCCTTGAGGAGATGCTCCAAGTGGCCTCGACACGCAGCGACAACCCTAGTGCTGAGTGGACCCCATTCCTTCGTTATGGCCTCCATCGCGACGTCCTACGAGCTACGAATGGAGTCTGTCTCCAGACTCTGCGTGGACCGGGAACGTTCAGTGCTGACCGGTATGTCGTTCAATTTGCTGTCCTTGACGTGATGAGATGTGAGTTGGACTATGCAACTTCAAGTCAACTTGAGGTCAAGGGGTTTCGCATGGACATCGCCGAGGTGGCAAAGCGGTCTGGTGTGCCCGCTTCAGCACTGCGCTACTACGAGGAGAAGGGTTTGATCGCCTCGACGGGACGCTCCGGGCTCCGGCGAATCTTTTCGCCTTCTGTCGTAGACCAGCTTGCGCTGATTGCACTGGGGCAATCTGCAGGCTTCTCCCTCGATGAAATCAAGGTCATGTTTTCCGCGGATGGGCGGACGAACATCAACCGCGGCGCTCTGACAGCGAAAGCCGACGAGGTGGACGCTACAGTCGCAAGGCTAAAAGCACTGAGCAAGGGTCTGCGGCACGCGGCCGTGTGCCCGGCCAAGAATCATGCTGACTGCCCTACTTTCCAGGGCCTGTTGCGCGCAGCAGGATCGGCCAAGCTGTCCTCGCCCAAACATCGGTCCGACCCAATGTCGCCGACTGCCGCTTTCCAGCGCAGCAGGTAAGTTCACTCGATACCGACCCGAAAGTCGTAGGGGTCCGGCTGTCGCCGGATGCCTTGCAGCACCAGAACAAACGGCCCGCACTGCGGGCCGTTTGTTTGCATCGGTTCCGGTAGATCGCAACGGGCAGCAGTGGAGGCTGGCCGTGACGGATGGACCACCCGCCCTCCATCCCGTCGCGCGTCAGCGCCCACCCTGGTGCGCGCCGCCCTCCGGGCTCACGCGCGTCGAGCCAAGAATCCAGGTCATGTCCGAGGTCGACCACGGCACGATGTGCGCAGACCGCGCAGGCAGTGGCGCCGCATCCTTCGGCCAGCCATCGATTCCCGCCGCGGCCTGCACCTCGACCGGACCGCTGTCCGCTGGCCAGCGCACTTCGATCCCGTCTGGGCCCGGCGCCTGCCAGCGCAGCCGTGACCAGCGGTCCGCCTCGTCCAGCAGGGGCACCGCTTCGCCCTGCAACTGCACATTGCGTACCACTGCCCCGCTCTTCAGCCGCACACGGAGTTCGCGCGTTCCTGCGGGCGCCAGCACGCGCAGCACCGATTGGCCGGTGGCGGCATCGAACGACGGCTCGAAGCGAACCCGCTCGGGCACCACGATGGCGTCGGCCTTCGTCGCCCAGACACCCGTCCAATCCAACGCCGGAATCGGCAGGCGGGCAGGCTCACCCTGCCCTACCCGCAATGCGCCGCGGCTCCAATCGGACTGCTGCGACAACGGACTGACGCGGTGGTACTGCTGGTTGTCCGGATCGGCGACGAACAGCACCTGGGACAGTTCGGGATAGCGCGTGCGGTCCGCCTGGGTGAGCGACGCGGCGGCCAGTACACCTGCGGCAGACAACAGCGTGACGAACGCGGCGATGGAAAGCCAGCGTCCGCCATCGGCCACGCGTACCCACGGCAACAGCAACATGGCGAGCCATGCGAACGGCAACGCCAGTACTTCCGGCGTACCGAAGCCGATCGCCTCGAACAGCTGCAGCGCGAAGTGGAAGACATGGGCCAAGGCGAATGCGGTGATCACTGCCGCGGCAAGGACACGCAATGCGGTCAGCGGCGCGTGCGCCGGCAGCAGCCAGACCACCGCGGCCACCGCCAGCAGCGGCCACAGCAGCAACGGTGCCAGTTCCGGTGCGAGCACCTGCACGACCGCGCCGATGATCCAGGCCGCCAGCAACGCCCCCAGCCGCATGCTTTCCCCGCGCACCGCGGCACCTGCACTGGTCCAGGCCAGCAGCGCCACCACCACGCCCAGCACCAACGCTATGGCATCGAACCCACCCCGCAGCGAGGCGCATGCGCCCGCCAGCACGGCGAGCACGGCCGCTGGCTTACGCGCCGCCCTGCAAAGCGTCAGTGCGCCCAGCGCCAGCACCACGCCGATCGCCAACAGCCCCTCGCCTGCCGCCAGTTTGGAGAACGCCGCCAGCAGGTCACGATTGTTCACCAGCGTGGCGTCGCCGCCGCCCAGCAACCGGTACGACACACGCACAGCCAGCGCCACCGACAGCAGCGCCAACGGCCACCACGCCACGCCACTGACCATGCCCCGCCAGCCGCCCTGATTGAACGTGGCCCGGCGCGCGACCACGACAAGGACCAGCAGTCCAAACGCCAGCACGCACCAGCCCGACCACGTCGGCACGCTGATCATCCAGCCGCCGGGAAGATCGCTGTAGATCGCCTCCTGGGTGGAGGTCGGCAGCGTCGCCGAGGTCGCCAGCTGGCGAACCATAGGCAGCACCTGCGCGCCCATGTGCTGCACGCTGCCCGGGTCGAGGTTCGCCACGCTCGCGGTCGCGGCGTGATAGTCGATCTGGCTGCCGATGATCGCGAAGTTGAGCCCCGGAATGCCCTTCTGCGCCGGCACGGTGAAGTCGGTGCCGTTGGGCATGTAGCGGTAGACGAAACCGGTCAGCGAGTTGCCCAGCGGCTGCGGCGCGAGTTTGGCGAACGTCCCCAGCAGCGCAGCGTTGCCCGGCCCGGTTTCGAACAGCACCGCACGGCCACTGCTGCCGCGTGCTTCCAGATTGATGACGGTGCCGATGCGCGACGCGAGCGGATGCGACGCGAAGAACGCACGTGCGCCGAGCAGTCCGGCCTCCTCCGCATCGGTGAACAGGAACACCACGTCACGCTGCCGCACGTCACGCTGCAGAGCACGGGAGATCTCCAGCATCACCGCCACGCCAAGGCCATCGTCGGCCGCGCCGGGCGAATGCGGAACGGTGTCGTAGTGCGCCATCAGCAGCACCGCCGGCAGGCTGCGATCGCGGCCCGGCAGTACCGCGACCACGTTCTCGACATTGGCCGCGCGCACACCGCGACCGTCGCCCTTGCCGTACTCGGCAGCCGCCTGGCCACGCTGCACGGCTACCTGCAATCCGGCCTGCTGCAGGTGGCTTACCAGTTGGTCGCGAGCCCTTGCCGCGGCCGCTGAGCCGGTGGGATGCGGTTCGGCAGCGATCCAGCTGAAGTGCTGCATCGCACGTGCGGCCGAGAACTCGGTGGTGGCGATGGTGGCTGGCTTTGGCGGCGGGGTTTTCTGCGCGCTCCAGGCGGACCAGGCGGCGATGACGATGCTGAGGAGCAGCAGTGGCAGCGTGTAGCGTGCGACGCCACTGGATGAACGCCGCGCGCTCATGCCTGCACCTTGCGGTAGACGTCGTTCGCCAAGCTGCAGAGGACCGGGATGACGAGCACGGCGGGGAATCCAGAAAGGATGACCTTCGCAGGATTACAAGGGCATTTCCGATCTGTCAAACAGTTTTCGGATCAGCGAAGACGGATGCTCCACACTCCGCGGTGCGTTCTATGGGTAGGGGCCGGCCTTGAGGCGACACGCCACTCGATACAGGGCCCCGTCATCGAAAACTGCTCAGGCCCGACCCTCGTAGGCTTGAACGATCAGCGGCTTTGCCTGCTCAAGGTCTTCAAAACCGGAAATGGCAATTTCCAGATCGCCGGTTCCCCAGTGACCAAACGTCCTCGCATCCCGCATGTTGGGTGGCAGTGGCATGAGCATATCTGGGTCGACATGCAGGAACAGAAGTAGCCGACTCTTCTGCGGTACGACAGTGGCGAAGTTCTTCAGGCGCTTGAATGCCATATACAACTTCAGCTCCTTCCGCTGGACGTCATCACCGAGCGATCCGATAAAGTCGTCCAATGAGCTGACCAACTCCTTCATATCCTGCCCAAACAACGACATCCACTCGGCATAGCTCCGGTCGCCAGTTGCTGCGGCAGGGCGAGACGCATTCGCCGGCTGCACCTCAGCCTCGCACACGCGAGACCGTGATCTGGAGCGACTGGTGCTGACAGCATTGACCTGCTCGAAGAGCAACAGATCGGCCCCGAAGCGGCGGTACCGAATCAGTTCCACACTCTGATTGATCTGCTGAACTGCATGCGCATCAAACTTGGTGAAATCAGCCGCGATGCACAGAACGCGCGGCGAGCTCCAATCGATTCTCGCAGCCGCGTCCATACCGAGTGCGTCCATCACCTGAAGCTTGAACTCGGCTTGGTGATCCATCAACCAATCCAAGTAGTAGAGCCCCTGGTTGATGACGTTCTCACCAACGGATCGCTTGTACTCGAGGATGACGGGGCTGTTGTTCTCATCCAAGCCCAGCGAGTCGATACGACCGCCATGGGTTCTGCCCGTGGCGTACTCCGTGGCAACGAAACGGATACCCAGCATTGGCAGTAGATTGGCCTCAATGAGCGATTGCAGAGGTTTTTCCAGGTCCGAGGCTTGCCCTTGGAGCTCTGTCGCTTTGCCATCCACCAATCTGAAAAGCTTGATGTCACTCATTCCATCGGATTCCGTTTGATTCCGTGCATAGCCTACCGGCACTCTGGCCTCCATGCTCTGCTGGATGTCAGACCGGCGCCAGAACCAACAAGGGCGCCTCTCGGCGCCCTCGTTCTTTCAACTCATTCCCACTCAATAGTAGCCGGCGGCTTCCCCGAGATGTCATAAACAACCCGCGACACCCCCCGCAGCTCATTGATGATCCGGTTGCTCACCGTGCCCAGGAACTCATACGGCAGATGCGCCCAATGCGCCGTCATGAAATCGATGGTCTCCACCGCGCGCAGCGCGATCACCCACTCATAAGCCCGCGCATCACCGACCACGCCCACCGACTTCACCGGCAGGAACACCGCGAACGCCTGGCTGGTCTTGTCGTAGAGGTCAGCCTTGCGCAGCTCATCAATGAAGATCGCATCGGCCTTGGCCAGCAGTTCGGCGTATTCGCGCTTCACTTCCCCGAGGATGCGCACACCCAGGCCCGGGCCCGGGAACGGATGGCGGTAGACCATGCTGCGCGGCAGGCCGAGTTCGACGCCGAGGCGACGCACTTCGTCCTTGAACAGCTCACGCAGCGGCTCGACCAGGCCCAGTTTCATGTGCTCGGGCAGGCCACCGACGTTGTGGTGGCTCTTGATCACGTGGGCCTTGCCGGTCTTGCTGCCGGCCGACTCGATCACGTCGGGGTAGATGGTGCCCTGCGCCAGCCACTTGGCGTTCTTCAGCTTGGTGGATTCTTCATCGAAGATGTCCACGAACAGGTTGCCAATGATCTTGCGCTTGGCTTCCGGATCGCTCACGCCTTCGAGCTTGCTGAAGTAGCGGTCCGCGGCATTCACGCGGATCACCTTGACGCCCATGTGCTCGGCGAACATCGCCATCACCTGGTCGCCTTCCTGCCAGCGCAGCAGGCCGGTATCGACAAACACGCAGGTCAGCTTGTCGCCGATCGCCTTGTGCAGCAGCGCGGCCACGACGGACGAATCGACGCCGCCGGACAGGCCCAGGATCACTTCGTCATCGCCGACCAGTTCGCGCACGCGGGCGATCTGGTCGTCGATGATGTTGGCGGCGGTCCACAGGGTCTCGCAGCCGCACACGTCCACCACGAAGCGGCGCAGCAGCGCCTGGCCCTGCAGGGTGTGGGTCACTTCCGGATGGAACTGCACGCCGTACCAGCGCTTCTCTTCGTTGGCCATCGCGGCCACCGGGATGCGATCGGTCACGGCGGTCACGGTGAAGCCCGGGGGCGCGACGGAGACGTGGTCGCCGTGGCTCATCCAGACGTTCAACTTCGGCTCGCCACCGTGGTCGCTCAGGCCCTTGAAAAGCGCATCCGGGGCGACGACGCTGACTTCGGCATGGCCGAACTCACGCTGGTCGGCCGCTTCGGTGGCACCACCGAGCTGGGCGGCCAGGGTCTGCATGCCGTAGCAGATGCCGAAGATCGGCAGGCCGCTGTCGAACACTTCCTGCGGCGCGGCGGGTGCGCCCGGCAGCGTGGTGGATTCCGGACCACCGGACAGGATGATGCCCTTGGCGCCGAACGCGGCGATGTCGGCCGGGTTGTGGTCCCATGCCCAGATCTCGCAGTACACGCCGAGCTCGCGGATGCGGCGAGCGATCAGCTGGGTGTACTGGGCGCCGAAATCGAGGATGAGGATCTTGTCGTTATGGATGTTGGTCATGGTGCCCGGGCAATGCTGGAGTGAATACGGGGAACACAGAAACGATTGCGGCGGCCGATAGAGAAAGAGGAACGGGAATCAGCTTCCTCGTTCCTCTTTGCTCATGCCGCATCAGGCGCGGTAGTTCGGCGGCTCTTTGGTGATCTGCACGTCGTGGACGTGGCTCTCACGTTGGCCGGCGCCGCTGATCTTGACGAACTTCGGCTTGCTGCGCATGTCTTCAACGGTGCCGCAGCCCACGTAACCCATGGTGGCGCGCAGGCCGCCCATCAGCTGGTGGATGATGCCGCCGACCGGGCCGCGATACGGCACGCGGCCTTCGATGCCTTCGGGCACCAGCTTGTCGGCGCTGGAGGCGTCCTGGAAGTAGCGATCCTTGGACCCCTTCTCCATCGCGGCCAGCGAGCCCATGCCGCGGTAGCTCTTGTAGGAGCGGCCCTGGAACAGCTCGGTCTCGCCGGGCGATTCCTCGGTACCGGCCAGCAGGCCACCGATCATGATGGTGGACGCACCGGCGGCCAGCGCCTTGCCGATGTCGCCGGAGTAACGGATGCCACCGTCGGCTATCAGCGGGATGCGGTCCTGCAGCGCCTCGGCGACCAGGTCGATCGCGGTGATCTGCGGCACGCCGACACCGGCGACAACGCGCGTGGTGCAGATCGAGCCCGGGCCGATGCCGACCTTGACCGCGTCCGCGCCGCTGTCCAGCAGCGCCAGTGCGGCTTCACCGGTGCAGATGTTGCCACCGACGACCTGCACCTGCGGGAAGTGCTTCTTGACCCAGCTGACGCGGTCCAGCACGCCCTGCGAGTGGCCGTGCGCGGTGTCGACCACCAGCACGTCCACCCCGGCGGCGACCAGCGCCTCGACCCGGCGGTCGGTATCGCCACCGACGCCGACGGCCGCGCCGACCAGCAGGCGGGTGGCGGTGTCCTTGGCGGCGTTCGGGTAGTCGGTGTTCTTCTGGATGTCCTTGACGGTGATCAAGCCGCGCAGGGCGAACTCATCGTTGACGACCAGGATCTTCTCGATGCGGTTGCGGTGCAGCAGCTGCAGCACTTCATCCGAGGCCGCGCCTTCCTTGACCGTGATCAGGCGATCCTTCTTGGTCATGATGTGGCGGACCGGATCGTCCAGCTCGGTCTCGAAGCGCATGTCACGGTGGGTGACGATGCCGACCAGCTGGCCGCCGCCGTCCACGACCGGCACGCCGGAGATGTTGCGCGCCTGGGTCAGGGCCAGCACGTCGCGGATGGTGGTTTCCGGGCCGACGGTGATCGGGTCGCGGATGACGCCGGCCTCGAACTTCTTGACCTTGGCGACTTCGGCAGCCTGCTGCTCGACGCTCAGATTCTTGTGGATGATGCCCATGCCGCCGAGCTGGGCCATGGCGATGGCCAGGCGGGCTTCGGTGACGGTATCCATGGCAGCCGAGAGGATCGGAAGCTTCAGCCGCAGGTCGCGCGTCAGGCGCGTTTCCAGACTGACATCCTTGGGCAGGATGATGGAATGAGCGGGGACGAGGGAGACGTCGTCGTAGGTGAGAGCTTCAGCCTGGATGCGCAGCATCGGCATACCCGAGATGTGGGGAAGCGCGACATTTTACCCTGATTCGGACGTCTTTGGCAGGGGGCGGATGCGACGCTGTGTCGCGCCGGCAAACGCCGGTTCAGGACGGTGGTGCCGGTAGGTGACAACCGTTGGTCGTCACGCCGTTCCCGGGTCAGAACGCCTCGGCCGCCTCAATGGTGTTCTGCATCAGGGTGGCCACGGTCATCGGCCCTACCCCGCCCGGGACCGGGGTGATCCAGCTGGCACGCTGGGCGGCGGCCTCGAAGCCGACATCGCCGACCAGGCGGCCGTCATCCAGGCGGTTGATGCCCACGTCGATCACCACGGCGCCCGGCTTGACCCATTCACCGGGGACGATGCCCGGGCGCCCGACGGCGACCACCAGGATGTCGGCGTTGCGCACCGACTGCTCCAGCACGTCCTTGGGGGTGAATTTGTGGCAGCTGGTCACGGTGCAGCCGGCGATCAGCAGCTCCAGACCCATCGGGCGGCCGACGTGGTTGCTGACGCCGACGATGGTGGCGTTGCGGCCGCGGACCGGCTGGTCGGTGTGACCCAGCAGGGTCACGATGCCGCGCGGCGTGCACGGGCGCAGGCCGAACTCGCGCAGGGCCAGGTGGCCGACGTTTTCCGGGTGGAAGCCGTCCACGTCCTTGCGCGGGTCGATGCGGTGGATCAAGCGGTTGGCGTCGGGAATGCCCGGCAGCGGCAGCTGGACCAGGATGCCGTGAATCTTGGGATCGGCGTTGAGCTGGTCGATCAGGGTCAGCAGCTCGGCCTCGGTGGTGCCGGCCGGCAGATCGTAATCAAAGGCTTCGATACCCACTTTCTCGGCCGCGCGGCGCTTGTTGCGCACGTACACGGTCGAGGCCGGGTCGCCGCCGACCAGCACCACGGCCAGGCCCGGACGGCTGCCACCGGCAGCCAGGCGGGCATCGACCCGGACCTTGAGGCTGTCCAGCAGGTCTTCGGCGATGCGGCGGCCGTCGAGAATGCGGGCGGAAGAAGCGGTGTCGGAAGTCGGTGAGCTCATCGAGGGCAGCAGGCGTGGGGGCGACGGTCGTCTATTGTCCCCGATTCGGCCCGCCCCGCCCACCGGTAGTGCTGGCCGCTGGCCGGCAGCCACGATCGCCCGGGCGGCGCCACCGGTTGCCGGCCACCGGCCGGCACTACCGGATCCTCATTCTTCCTCGGGCACCTCGTCCGCGTTGAGCGTGCGCGCCTTGCGCTTGGGCGCGGTGAACGGCGTGGGCGTGGGCACGCCGGGCAAGGCAGTGCCGAACACCATGTGCGCCCCGGCGCGCAGGTCTCCGCCCGCCATCTCCAGCTCGAAGCGTTCCGCATCCCGTTCGCGGATCTGCTCGGCGATCTCGCGCGCATCATCCGGATCGGCGCCCAGCTCCATCAGCGCGGCCTGGCCGAACTGCAGGGCCGACTCGAAGGTCTCGCGGATCTGGAAGTCCACGCCGGCATGGATCAGCCGCAGTGAATGTTCGCGATCGAACGAGCGCACCAGCAGCTTGGCCTGGGGGAACTCGTGGGTGACCAGCTCGACGATGCGATCGGCATCCTGGTCGCTGTTGACGCAGACCGCGATCGCACGCGCCGACCCCGCGCCAGACGCATGCAGTACATCCAGGCGGGTACCGTCGCCGTAGTAGATCTTGAACCCGAAGCGCTCGGCGTTGTGGATCATGTCCACGTCGTTGTCGATGATGGTCACATCCACATCGCGCGCCAGCAGCGACTGACTGGCGACCTGGCCGAAGCGACCAAAGCCGATCAGCAGCACGCTGCCGGACAAACCGTCGGCTTCTTCGACGCCATCGAGCGAGACTTCGCGGTCCGGCATCAGCTTGTCATGCAGCAGCACGAACAGCGGCGTCAGTGCCATCGAGAGCACGACGATCGCGGTCAGATTGGCGTTGACCTGCACATCGATCACACCGGCCACGGCGGCGGCGGAGAACAGCACGAAGGCGAACTCGCCGCCCTGTGCCATCACCACGCCGCGATCCAGCGCTTGGCGATGATCACTGCCGAGGATGCGCGCGACCACGTAGATGCAGATCGCCTTGGCAAACATCAGCGCGAACACGCCCGAGACGATCAGCGGCCAGTTGTTGGCCACGACGGTGAGGTCCAGCGCCATGCCGACGCTGAGGAAGAACAGGCCGAGCAGGATGCCGCGGAACGGCTCGATGTCCGCTTCGATCTGGTGGCGGAAGGTGGATTCGCTGAGCAGCACGCCGGCGAGGAACGCGCCCATCGCCATCGACAATCCGCCCAGCTGCATCAGCAGCGCGGCTCCGAGCACGACCAGCAATGCGGCAGCCGTCATCACTTCGCGCGCCTTGGCGGCGGCGAGGATGCGGAACAGCGGATTGAGCAGGAAGCGGCCGACCAGCACCAGCCCGACGATCGCACCCGCCGCGATGCCGACGGTGACCCAGCGCGAACTCTCGCCGGCATCGCTGTGCACGGGCGCCATGAACGCGACGACCGCCAGCAACGGCACGATCAGCAGATCCTCGAACAGCAGGATCGAGACGATCTTCTGGCCGGTCGGCAGCGCGATGTCGCCGCGTTCGGCGAGCAGTTGCATCACCACTGCGGTCGAGGTCAGCACGAAACCGGCGGCGCCGATGAAGGCCACCGGCAAGGGGAAGCCGAGCAGCATGCACACGCCGGTCAGCACGGTGCCGCAGACCACGATCTGCAGCGTGCCGAGGCCGAAGATCTCGTTGCGCAGGCTCCACAGATGCGAGGGCCGCATCTCCAGGCCGATCACGAACAGGAACATCACCACGCCGAGCTCGGCGGTATGCAGGATCGCCTGCGGATCGGAGAACCAGCCGAACCCGAACGGGCCGATCGCCAGGCCTGCGGCGAAATAGCCCAGCACCGAGCCCAAGCCGAGCCGGCGGAACAGCGGCACCATCACCACTGCGGCACCCAGCAGGGCGACCACTTTCACCAGTTCACTGGCACCTGCTTCCACCGCCATGCGGTTGTTTCCCCGGACTGCACAAGATGGGTCAACGATAGGGCAAAGCAGTGAATGGCAATAGCGCGGATGATGCGTTTTATCGTGCTGAATTCAGAACGATATTGAATCTGGATGCGGCATCGTCCCGAAATCGCTGCCGAACCCACCGGTAGAGCCACGCCACGCGTGGCTGCGTTCACCCCGCGGCCCCTCGCCAACGGCATCCACGCATAGCGTCCCGGCGAACGGCATCCACGCATGGCCTGGATCTACGCGCCGCTGCAGAAGGCCGCGTAATCGATGTAGCCCGGAAATGCCCTCCCGGGCGCGCACAGCGGGCAGGCCGGATCCGGGCGCAGGCGTGTCTCGCGGAAGCGCATGCCCAGCGCATCGAAGCTCAGCAGCCGACCGATCAGCGGCTCACCGATGCCGAGCAGCAGCTTGAGGACTTCGGTGGCCTGGAGCAGGCCGACCATGCCGGGCAGCACGCCGAGGACACCGGCCTCGGCACAGTTGGGCGCGAACGCCGGCGGCGGCGGCTCGGGAAACAGGCAGCGGTAACACGGCGCGGTGCCGCGCTGACGCCCGGCATCGAAGACGCTGACCTGGCCGGTGAAGCGCTCCACCGCCCCGTACACCAGGGGGATGCCGTGCTGGACGCAGGCATCGTTGAGCAGGTAGCGCAGCGGGAAGTTGTCCGAACCGTCCAGCACCACGTCGACACCTTCGAGCAGTGCATCGATGTTGTCCGAAGTGACCCGCGCCTGCACAGCCTCCACGTCCAGCGAGGGATTGAGGGCAAGCAGGCGTGTGCGCGCGGAGAGCACCTTGGGCTCGCCGACGCTGGCATCGGTATGGATGATCTGCCGATGCAGGTTGCTGCGCTCCACCACGTCGTCATCGGCGATGCGCAGGTGCCCTACCCCGGCCGCGGCCAGGTAGAAACTGGCCGGCGCGCCCAGCCCGCCGGCGCCGAGCACCAGTACGCGCGAGGCCAGCAGCGTCTTCTGGCCCTCGACACCCACCTGCGGCAACAGCAGATGCCGCGAGTAGCGCTCGTTGAAGTCGCGCTCGGCGTCGCTCTGGATCGGCTGCACCAAAGGCAACCCATCGGCACGCCATGCGGCGGTGCCGCCATCGACGGAGGCGATATGCGTGTAGCCCAGGTCCGACAGGAAAATCGCGGCGTCCATCGAACGCCTGCCGCTCTGGCAGATCAGGACCGCCTCGCGATCGAGTCCCGGCAGGTGTGCGCTCGGCTCGGCCTGGAGATTGCCCCTGGCAATGCCGAGCGCGCCTTCGGCCATGCCGGTTGCACGTTCATGTGCCTCGCGGATGTCGATCAGCAGTGCGCCGTGGGCCAGGCGCTCGCGGGCCTGCGCCGGGGTGAGTTCGGGGATCGTGCTCATGGGGGGATTATCGCGCACGGGCGCACCGGCCGACGCCACCAATGAAAAGAGCCGGCTTTCGCCGGCTCTTCTTTGAATCACTTGCCCTTGACGTGCTTGATCAAGCGGCGCTTGCGCTTGAGCTGACGTTCGGTGAGCACGTTCTTCTTGCCTTCGTACGGGTTCACACCCTCGCGGAAGATGAACTGCACGGGCGTGCCGACCAGCTTGAAGCGCTTGCGGAAGAAGTTCTCCAGGTAGCGCTTGTACGACTCCGGCAGGTCTTTCAGACGGGTGCCGTGGACGATGAAGGTCGGCGGATTGGAACCGCCCGGATGCACGTAACGCAGCTTGGACACGTGACCACGGATCGCCGGCGGCGGGTTGGTCTCGTAGGCCGTTTCCAGCGCCTTGTTGACTTCGCTGGTGCTGAACTCGTGCGTCGCGGAGGCGTGCGCGGCGTGGATGCAGCGGAACAGCTCACGCAGGCCCGAGCCATGCTTGGCCGAGATGCGCACCACTTCCGCCCAGGGCACGAAGCCGAGCTTGCGCGATACCAGCGCTTCAGCCTGCTCGCGCTGGTAATCGGTCAGGCCATCCCACTTGTTGATCGCCACCACCAACGCACGGCCGGCATCGAGCACCGCGCCGAGCACGCTGGCGTCCTGATCGGTCACGCCTTCGGAGGCATCCAGCATCAGCACCGCGACCTGGCACTGCTCGATGGCCTGCAGGGTCTTGATGACGCTGAACTTCTCGACCACTTCCTCGACACGCGCCTTGCGACGCAGGCCGGCGGTATCGATCAGGCGGTACTCACGCCCGTCGCGCTCCATGTCCACCGCGATCGAGTCGCGGGTGGTACCGGGCACTTCGGAGGCGATCATGCGCTCTTCGCCGAGCAGACGATTGACCAGCGTCGACTTGCCCACGTTGGGGCGGCCGACGAAGGCGATGCGAATGCGGTTCGGATCGGTGTCCAGGGTCTCGGTGGTGCCCTCTTCCGGCAACCGTTCCACGACCTCGTCCAGCAGATCATCCAGGCCCTGGCGGTGCGCGGCCGAGACGGTCAGCATTTCGCTGAAGCCGTAACGGGCGAACTCCGAACGCACGGTGTCTTCGTTCATGCCGTCGATCTTGTTGATCAACAGCAGGGTCGGACGGGCCAGCCTGCGCAGCCAGGACAGGATCTCGTCGTCCATCGGGCCCTCACGGGCATCGACCACGAACAGGATCAGGTCCGCCTCGGCAGCCGCGGCGCGGGCCTGACGGGCGGTAGCGCCGGCCAGACCTTCTTCTTCACCGGCGATACCGCCGGTATCGACCACCAGGAACGGGTGGTCCTCATCAAGACGACAAACACCGTAATTACGGTCCCGGGTCACGCCGGGCTGGTCATGGACCAGCGCGTCGCGCGTACGGGTAAACGCATTGAACAGCGTGGACTTGCCGACATTCGGCCGTCCAACCAGGGCGACCAAGGGCAGCATCGCGGTAACTCCTTATTGTGCCAACCGGAATGCGGTCAGCTTTCCATCAACGTTCTGCACCAGCAGAATCCCATCGGCGGCTACCGGCTGGGCCAGGAGGGCGTCGCCGCCACTCTTGGCGCGCGCCGCGAACTCACCGTTATCGGTCCGCAACCAGTGCAGATACCCCTTGTAATCACCGACCACAACGTAATCGCCGTGGATGACCGGACCGGTCAGCGAACGACGGGCCAGGCCCGTCTGCGACCACATGGCCGAACCGCTGGCCTTGTCCAGGCCGAACACGCCGCCCTTGTTGTCGGTGACGAACACAGTGCTCGAGGTCAGGGCCACGCCGCCGGCGCCACCATGATCACGGGCCCACAGCGGACGGCCGGTCGGGCCCTCGATCGCCATGGTCTGGCTCTTGAAACTGCTCACGAACAGCGTATTGCCTTCCAGCACCGGCGCGCCGTCGATATCGGCCATGCGGTCCAGCTCGGTACGGCCTTCGCCGGTGCCGACCATCTGGTCCCACAGCGTGCGGCCGTCCTGCATGGCCAGCGCGGCGACGGAGCCGTCGTCGTTGCCGATGAACAGCACGCCCGGGCCGGTGACGACCGGCGCGTTGCCGCGCACGGTCAGTGCCGGCAGCTCGCGCGGGTTGAACCAGCGCTGGGTGCCGTTTTCGGCATCCAGGCCGGTCACGCGACCGTCGTTGCTGCGCACGAACACCATGCCCTGGCCCACGGCCGGTGCGGAAATCACTTCACCCGGCACCTTGGCACGCCACTTTTCGGTGCCGTCGGCCGCGTTCAACGCGATGACTTCGCCGTCCAGGGTGCCGATGACGACCAGGCCGTCACCCACGCCCGGGCCACCGGACAGACGAAGCTTGGGCTTCTTCTTTTCCTTGGCCGGCTCGTAGGTCCAGACCTTCTTGCCGGTCTGCAGGTCGATGGCATGCACGCCACCGTAGATGGCGGCTGCGTAGACGCGGCCATCGGCGACCACCGGGCCCTGGCGGACGCCGATGCGCTTCTCGCCCTTGCCGACGTTGGCCGTCCAGATCTTGTCGACCTTGGCGGTGGCATCGAACTTGACCAGTTCAGCCGGTTCCAGCGCCTTCTTGGCCGCCGCGTCCTTGCCGGCGAACCAGCCCTTCATCGTGCTGCAGCCGGTCAGGGCCATGCCCAACAGGGCAACCGTGGCAACGCGCTTGATCATGACCATCTGATTCATTACACCGACTCCGCAGGATCGGTGACGGTGCCACCGGCATCCGTCAACTTGGTTTCCAGCAGGCGCCGCTGGGGCGCTGCCACGTCCAGCGTCTTGAGCGCCTTCTCATACTGCTCGCGGGCAGCATCACGCTTGCCCTGCGCCATCAGTGCATCGCCATGGATTTCCAGGCTGGCGCTGTCGGTAGCGGTGCCGAGCTGCTTGATCGCATCCTCGGTCTTGCCGGTGGCCACCAGCAGGCGCGCGACGCGCTGCTCGATCACCGGCTTGAATTCGGGGTCGGCCTTGATCGCGCGCAGGGTCGCCAGCGCGTCTTCGTTCTTGCCGGCATCGACCTGGGCCTTGGCCAGCTGCAGGGCAGCCAGATCGGCATAGATGTTGGCCTTGCCGCTTTCCAGGTCCTTCACACCCTTGGCGGCCTGCTCCAGATCCTTGTCTTCCAGGCTCTTGAGGACGATCTGGTACTGGACGTTGGCGCCGGCCAGGCTGTTGCTGTGCCGGGTCTGCCATTCTTTCCAGCCCCAGATGCCACCGATCGCGATGGCTACGCCAGCGAGGATGCTGACACCATTCTTCCGCAGCCAGCCGCGGACGCGTTCACTTTGTTCGTGCTCGTCGAGCAGGTCGTCGATCGCCATGCGTACTCTCGCCCCGCCCATGAGGAGGAGCTATTTGAATTGGATTGGGGAAACGCGGTTCAGTGCGAAACTGGGACCACGGAGCCGTCAGAGGATACCGTAAAGCGTGCCACGTTGGCTCGCTGGTACGGCGAAAGGTCGACGATAGTGCCGGCCTGCTGAACCTCGACCGCCGATGCATTGCCCAGCACCATGCGGGCCACCTGGCCCGGTGCGAAGCTGCGGGTCTCGCCCGACTTGATCAGGGCCTTCTCGACGGTGGCGCCGTCCGGCCCGGAGATGTCCACCCAGCTGTCGCCTTTGAACTGCAGGCTCAGCGCGCCGGCCGGCGGCATCGGCGCGGACGCCGGACGCGGGACCGGGGTCAGCGATGCCAGGTACGGTGCTGCCGGTGCCGTCGGCTTGGCCGCCTCGACCGCCGCGGGTGCGGCCGGATCCGGGGTCTCGCCACCGGCCACCGGCACCGCCGCCGGGATCACATCCAGCGAGGCGGTGTTCGGGGTGCTCGCCGTGCCATCGAAATGGCCGCGGGTGGCGAACCAGACCGGCACGGCCAGAACCGCGGTGATGCCGACATACAGGACGCGACGCCCCAGGCTCTCGGCAATGCGCCGCGCCCGCGGGGTATGGGTATGGCTGACCAGCTGCGGCGGCACGATCGGCCCGATATGGGCCTGCTCGAGGATATCGCCGATGTCCACCTTGAGCAGACGGGCGTAGCTGCGCAGCTGGCCGCGGACGAAGACCGGCGCGCCGAGGCGCTGCCACTGCTCGTCTTCGAGGGACTTCACGACCTGGACCGGCATGTGCAGCTGCTGCCCCACCGCCTCCAGGGTCAGTCCGGCCGCTTCCCGGGCCTGGCGAAGACGAGCTCCGCAACCGGCCGCAGTATCAAAAGCGTTCACAGTCTGGTCATCAATCACAATGCTTCAACCCCGGGGATTAGGTGCCGCATCCTGCGGAAATTCGTCATGAATTCGCTGCAGATAGCGACCGGATGCCACGCTGTCGCCAAGCCGCGCCTCGATTTGAGACGCAAGTTGTAACACGGAACGTGTGGCCGGTGCAGCCGTCAAACGCCGTTGCGAAAAGGCGCGGGCCTCGAAATAACGCCCTTGGGCGAACTCGTTGCGGGCCATCGACTCCAGCGCGTAGGCATTGACCGGATCGATCTCAAGCGCCCGGCGCAGGTCCGGAACCGCCCGTTCGGGCTGCCCGGCATCCAGCGCACAGCCACCGGCATTGGCCAGGGCAGAGGCCGGCGTCGTATAGCCCGGCGCCTGGAGGGCCCGATCAAACCAGACCAGCGACTCGGCCGGACGGCCATGAGCACATAGCCACGCGCCATAATTGTTGAGCACATCGCCGCGCTCCGGGCCCAGCTCGGCGGCCTTGGCGTACAACTGCCCCGCCTCGGCCTGGTTGCCGCGCTGGGCGGCGATGGCCGCCAGCAGCATGTAGGCCTCGGGACGCCGCGCATCGATCTTCATCGCCGCCCGCACCCGCTTCTCGGCCGCCTCCGGCGAGCCCGCACGCAGCGACTCGCCGGCCAGGACCATCTGGTCCTGGTAGTTCACGCGCTTGCGGATCTCGGGGTTGTCGCGGGCCTCATAGGTCGGCGCGACCTCGAGGGTACCGGACGGCGGTTTGATGCCCTGTTTGCCGCAGCCGGCCAATGCCAGCGCGATGAAAACAACGGCTGGCAATCGGCGATCAGGCAGCGGCATCCCGGTTTTTCCCGTCCTGCAGCGTTTTGTTGAACTCGGCCTGTCGGCGCGTGCGATCCATGACCTGGCCCTTGAGCTGGCCACAGGCGGCATCGATGTCGTCGCCACGGGTGCGCCGCACCATCGTCAGCACCTTCGCATCGAGCAGGATCTTCTGGAAGGCGCGGATGTCGGTTTCGCCGGAACGCTCATAGCGCGTGCCCGGGAATGGATTGAACGGAATCAGGTTGACCTTGCCCGCGTTCGAGGCCTGCACGGCGTTGTCGAACTGGCGCATCAGCCGCGCCAGCTGGCGGGCGTGCTCGGGCTGGTCGTTGATCCCCTTCATCAGGGTGTATTCGAAGGTGACCGATTCGCGGCGCTTGTTGGCGCGCAGGTAGCGTGCGCACGAGGCCATCAGCTCGACGATCGGGTACTTCTTGTTGAGCGGGACCAGGGTCTCGCGCAGCGCATCATTGGGCGCATGCAGCGACACCGCCAGCGACACGTCGCTCTCGGCGGACAGCCGGTCGATCTGCGGCACCAGGCCGGAGGTGGACAGCGTCACGCGCTTGTTGGCCAGGCCGTAGCCCAGATCGTCGCGCATCACGCTCATGGCGCGCACGACGTTGTCGAAATTCATCAACGGCTCGCCCATGCCCATCATCACCACGTTGGTGAGACGACGCTGCTTGTGCGGGATGTTGCCCAGATGGCGCGCCGCCACCCACACCTGGCCGATGATCTCGGCGGTGGAGAGGTTGCGGTTGAAGCCCTGGGTCGCGGTCGAACAGAACGTGCAGTTCAGCGCGCAGCCGACCTGCGAGGACACGCACAGCGTGCCGCGGTTCTTGTCCGGGATGTAGACCGCTTCGATCGCGTTCTTGCCGTCGGTGCCCATGGCCAGCAGCCACTTGTGGGTGCCATCGGCGGAGGGCTTATCGAACACGATGTTGGGGACCAGCACCTCGGCATGCTGCTTGAGCTTGGCGCGCAGCGCCTTGCCGAGGTCGGTCATGTCATCGAAATCGGTGACGTAGTGATGGTGGATCCACTTCATCACCTGATGGGCACGGTAGCGCGCTTCGCCGAGAGTCTCGGCGAAGAAGCGCTCCAGACCCTCGCGATCGAGGTCGAGCAGGTTCTGCTTGGCCACAGCCGGGCTCGACACGAGCACGGATGGGATGGCGGTGGGCTGTACGACCTCGTTCACGGCATCACTCTCAGCGCGAGACGACTTCAGTCGCGGCGAAGAAGTAGGCGATTTCGATCGCGGCATTCTCAACCGAGTCCGAGCCGTGGGCGGCATTGGCATCGATGGATTCAGCGAAGTCGGCGCGGATGGTACCGGCGGCGGCTTCCTTCGGATTGGTGGCGCCCAGCAGGTCGCGGTGGGCCAGCACGGCGTTCTCGCCTTCCAGCGCCTGGATCATCACCGGGCCGGAGATCATGAACTCGACCAGCGCGTTGAAGAACGGACGCTCGCGGTGCACGGCGTAGAAGCCTTCGGCTTCACGGCGCGACAGCTGCTTGTACTTGGCGGCGACGACCTTCAGGCCGGCCTTTTCAAAGCGGGCGTAGATTTCACCGATGACGTTCTTGGCGACGGCGTCCGGCTTGATGATGGAAAGGGTGCGCTCCAGCGCCATGGGAATACTCCGTTGGGCGGGCCACTTGATCGGCCCGAGGTTAACATGAAAAAAACCCGCGTCAAAACGCGGGCTTAGCCTGATATACGTGCGCCAATTCTAACGTGTAAGCCCACGGTACGGTAGTGCCGGCCGCGGGCCGGCAACGCCATGGCTGCAGTGGTTGTGCGCCCCGTTCAGGGAATGACGGGGTGCCGGCCAGCGGCCGGCACTACCTCGAGCGGGGATGAACAGATGGCCCGCTCTGCTGCGCCGCACAATGCGGACGCGCATCCACGGGTCTAATATCAAACAATCGTTTGATTGAACTTCCCTGCCCCATGGCCAAACCCGCCCACTTCTCCACCAAGGACCGCATCCTCGGCGCCGCCGAGGAACTGTTCGCCCTGCACGGGTTCGCGGGCACCTCGCTGCGCCAGGTCACCAGCCAGGCCGATGTGAACATCGCCGCGGTCAACTACCACTTCGGTTCCAAGGAAAACCTGGTCAACGAGGTCTTCCGCCGCCGGATGGATGAAATGACCTCGGCGCGCCTGGCCCAGCTGGACGCCGCCCGTCGCGAACACCCCGGTGAACTGCGCCCGGTGCTGGCCGCCTTCGTCGAACCGGCGCTGGCCATGGCCCAGGACCGCCAGACCGGCGGCGCGTTCGTGCGGGTCATCGCCCGCGCCTACGCCGAAAAGAACGACAACCTGCGCAAGTTCCTCTCCGACCATTACGGCCATGTCCTGCGCGACTTCGGCAAGGCGATCTCCGCCTGTGTGCCGGGGCTGAGCAAGGAAGAGCTGTACTGGCGCCTGGACTTCCTCGCCGGCTCGCTGACCTATGCCATGGCCGACTTCGGCCTGATCAAGCGACCCGCCGGTGTCACCGAAGCGGCGCATCGTGCCCATGCCGCCCAGGAACTGATTCATTTCGCCGACGCAGGATTCCGCGCCAGCGCGGCCTCGAGCGCTTCGACGACCTCCCTTTCCACCCCGTAGAGCCAGGCGCTGCCCGGCTGCCCGACCAACAAAGGCTTATCGACATGTCCAATTCCCTGCTAGTCCGCCGTGCCGCCGTGCTGGGTGCCGGCGTCATGGGTGCCCAGATCGCCGCCCACCTGACCAACGCCGGCGTCGACACGGTGCTGTTCGACCTCCCCGCGAAGGAAGGTCCGGCCGATGGCATCGTGCTCAAGGCCATCGCCAACCTGGGCAAGCTCAGCCCGGCCCCGCTCGCCAGCAAGTCCTACGCAGAGGCGATCACGCCGGCCAACTATGAGACCGGCCTGGAGCAGCTGAAAGACTGCGACCTGATCATCGAAGCCATCGCCGAACGCATGGACTGGAAGCAGGACCTGTACAAGAAGATCGCCCCGTTCGTGGCCGATCACGCGGTGCTCGCCTCCAACACCTCCGGCCTGGGCATCAACAAGCTCGCCGACGTGCTGCCCGAGCAGCTGCGCCACCGCTTCTGCGGCGTGCACTTCTTCAACCCGCCGCGCTACATGCACCTGGCCGAGCTGATCCCGGCCACCACCACCGATGCCGCCGTGCTGGAAGGCCTGGAAGCGTTCCTGGTCACCACCCTGGGCAAGGGCGTGGTGTACGCCAAGGACACCCCGAACTTCATCGGCAACCGCATCGGCGTGTTCTCGATCCTGTCCACCATCCACCACACGCAGGAATTCGGCCTGGGCTTCGATGAAGTCGACGGGCTGACCGGCCCGCTGGTCGGCCGCCCGAAGTCGGCCACCTACCGCACCTCCGACGTGGTCGGCCTGGACACGATGGCGCATGTGATCAAGACCATGGGCGATACCCTGCCGAACGATCCGTGGCATGAATTCTTCAAATCGCCGAAGTGGCTGGACGCATTGATCGCCAAGGGCGCGCTCGGCCAGAAGACCGGTGCCGGCATCTTCCGCAAGGTCGGCAAGGACATCGTCGTCCTCGACCTGGAAAAGCAGGACTACCGCCCGGCCGATCGCACCGCCGCCCCGGAAGTGGTCGAGATCCTGAAGATCAAGAACCCGGCCGAGAAGTTCGCCAAGCTGCGCGAGAGCCAGCATCCGCAGGCGCAGTTCCTGTGGGCGACCTTCCGCGACCTGTTCCATTACAGCGCCTACCACCTGGCCGACATCGCCGAGACCGCGCGCGACGTCGACCTGGCCATCCGCTGGGGCTACGGCTGGTCGCTGGGCCCGTTCGAAACCTGGCAGGCCGCCGGCTGGAAGCAGGTCGCGCAGTGGATCGCCGATGACATCGTCGCCGGCAAGAGCATGAGCAACGCCCCGCTGCCGGACTGGGTGTTCGATGGCCGCGACGGCGTGCACGCCGCCGAAGGCAGCTACAGCCCGTCGCGCAACGCCAAGCTGCCGCGCTCGGCGCTGCCGGTGTACCAGCGCCAGCGCTTCCCGGATCCGCTGCTGGGCGAGAGCTTCAGCCCGGGCGAAACCGTGTTCGAGAACGACGGCGTGCGCATGTGGCACGACGGCGACGGCATCGCGGTGGTCAGCTTCAAGACCAAGATGAACACCGTTTCCGACCATGTGCTCAACGGCCTGCAGGAAGCGATCAAGCGCGCCGAGCAGGACTACAAGGGCCTGGTGATCTGGCAGCAGAAGGAGCCCTTCTCCGCCGGTGCCGATCTGGCCGGCGCGCTCGGCCTGCTGCAGGCCGGCAAGGTCGACCAGTTCGAAGAGATGGTGCACAACTTCCAGCGCACCAGCCAGGCGATCAAGTATTCGCTGGTGCCGGTGGTGACCGCCGTGCGCGGCCTGGCCCTGGGCGGTGGCTGCGAGTTCCAGATGCACAGCGCCAAGAGCGTGGCTGCGCTGGAAAGCTACATCGGCCTGGTCGAGGCCGGCGTCGGCCTGCTGCCGGCCGGTGGTGGCCTGAAGGAACTGGCCGTGCGTGCCTCGCAGGCGGCCGGTCCGGGCGGCGACGTGTTCGCCGAGCTGAAGAAGACCTTCGAAACCGTCGCGATGGCCAAGGTCTCCAACTCGGCGGTCAACGCCAAGGAACTGGGCCTGATGCGCGCGACCGACAAGGTCGTGTTCAACAGCTTCGAAGCACTGCACATCGCCAAGGCCGAAGTGCTGGCGCTGGCCGAAGGCGGCTACCGTCCGCCGATGCCGGCCCGCCGCATCCAGGTCGCCGGTGACGTCGGCATCGCCACGTTCAAGATGATGCTGGTCAACATGCTGGAAGGCCGCTTCATCAGCCCGTACGACTACGAGATCGCCGTGCGCATCGCCACCGTGCTGTGCGGCGGCGAAGTGGATCGCGGCACGCTGGTGGACGAAGAGTGGCTGCTGACGCTGGAGCGCAAGCACTTCGTCGAACTGGCCCAGCAGGAAAAGACCCAGGCCCGCATCGCGCACATGCTCAAGACCGGCAAGCCGCTGCGTAATTGATGGCGCGCCGGGCGCGACGGACCCGTCCGCGCCCGGTAGGTGCCGACCATTGGTCGGCACACCTGTCCCCACATTCAAGAGATCACTGCAATGACCAAGCAAATCCAGGACGCCTACATCGTCGCCGCCACCCGCACCCCGGTGGGCAAGGCGCCCAAGGGCGTGTTCCGCAATACCCGTCCCGACGACATGCTGGCCCACGTGCTCCGCGCCGTGGTCGCGCAGGCGCCGGGCGTGGACGTCAACCGCATCGATGACGCGATCATCGGCTGCGCGATGCCCGAAGCCGAGCAGGGCATGAACGTGGCGCGCATCGGCGTGCTGCTGGCCGGCCTGCCGGACACCATCGCCGCGCAGACCGTCAACCGCTTCTGCTCTTCCGGCCTGCAGGCCGTGGCCATGGCCGCCGACCAGATCCGCCTGGGCAACTCGGACCTGATGCTGGCCGGCGGTACCGAATCGATGTCGATGGTGCCGATGATGGGCAACAAGATCGCGATGGCCCCGAGCGTGTTCGACAACGACCACGTCGCCATCGCCTACGGCATGGGCATCACCGCCGAGAAGGTCGCCGAAGAGTGGAAGGTCTCGCGCGAGGACCAGGATGCGTTCGCCCTCGCCTCGCACCAGAAGGCCATCGCCGCTATCCAGAACGGCGAGTTCAAGGACGAGATCAGCCCGTACGACGTGCGCACCCGCCAGCCCGACCTGGCTGACGGCCGCCGCATCATCACCCGCGACAGGATCGTGGACACCGACGAAGGCCCGCGCCTGGATTCGTCCGCTGAAGGCCTGGCCAAGCTGCGCCCGGTGTTCCGCAACGGCCAGTTCGGCGGCACCGTCACCGCGGGCAACTCCTCGCAGATGAGCGATGGCGCCGGTGCGGTGCTGCTGGCGTCCGAGCAGGCGATCAAGGATTACGGCCTGACCCCGCTGGCCCGCTTCGTCAGCTTCTCGGTCGCCGGCGTGCGCCCGGAAGTAATGGGCATCGGCCCGATCGCCGCGATCCCGAAGGCGCTCAAGCAGGCCGGCCTGACCCAGGACCAGCTCGACTGGATCGAACTCAACGAAGCCTTCGCAGCGCAGTCGCTGGCCGTCATCCGCGATTGCGGCCTGGACCCGTCAAAGGTCAACCCGCTGGGCGGCGCGATCGCCCTGGGCCACCCGCTGGGCGCGACCGGCGCGATCCGCACCGCCACCCTGCTGCACGGCCTGCGCCGTCGCCAGCAGAAGTACGGCATGGTGACCATGTGCATCGGCACCGGCATGGGCGCGGCGGGCATCTTCGAATCGCTGTGAGGCAATGATCGGTGCCGGCCAATGGGTCGGCACCGATGCAGCGGGTATCACTGATGCAACGGGCAACACCGATGCGACGGGCTTCACCCGATGCAACGGGCATCACCGATGCGACGGTCAACACCGATCGAACCGGTAGGCACCGACCGTTGGTCGGTGCGGCAACCGGACCAAACGCAGAAGGGCAGCCGCGAGGCTGCCCTTTTCGTTGGGGTGCGTACCGACCAACGGTCGGTACCTACCGGTTGATCGCCTTGCGATCAGCCTTCGGCCAGCATCTTCTGCAGCACTTCGCGCGCAGGACCGGCCAGCTTCTCGTTGTCGAGGGCAAAGCGGATCGTTGCCTCGACCAGACCCAGATGGGTACCGCAATCGAAGCGGCGGCCCTCGAAGCGGAACGCATCCACGCGCTCGGTCTTGAGCAGCTCGGCGATCGCATCGGTCAGCTGGATTTCCCCACCCGCACCGGTACCGGTCGCTTCAAGCAGCTCGAAAATCTTCGGGCTCAGCACATAACGGCCGACCACCGCCAGATCGCTCGGGGCATCTTCCGGCTTGGGCTTCTCGACGATGGCGCTGATCTTGCCCTGGCGGCCATCGAAGGCCTCGGTGGCCACGATGCCGTAGCTGCCGGTCTTGTCATGCGGCACGTCTTCCACCGCGATGATGCTGGCGCCGGTGGCTTCATTGGCATCGGCCATCTGCTTGAGCGCACCGTTGCCACGGTTCCAGATCAGATCGTCCGGCAGCAGCACCGCGAACGGTTCATCGCCGACGATCGCCTTCGCGCACAGCACCGCATGGCCCAGGCCCAGGGCTTCGGCCTGGGTCACGAACACGGCACGCACGCCGTTCGGCAGCACATGGCGGACCAGCTCGAGCTGTTCCTTCTTGCCGGCGCGCTCGAGTTTCTGCTCCAGCTCGTAGGCCTTGTCGAAATAATCGGCGACCGCGTGCTTGTAGCGGTTGGTGATGAAGATCAGGGTGTCACAGCCCGCCTCGATCGCCTCATCAACGGCGTACTGGATCAACGGCCGATCAATAATCGGCAGCATTTCCTTGGGAACGGTTTTGGTGGCCGGAAGGAATCGCGTTCCCAACCCCGCGACAGGAAATACCGCCTTACGAATACGCTTGCTCATCAGAACCTGTTGGCCTCACGCGCCGGAAAGGCCAGCACTTTAGCAGAGCTGACGTGATCGTCCTGTTGCAGCGGAGAAAACTCCGGCATGGTTGCAAACAGAATGCTGTTGATTGCATCGGTGTCATAACTGATGATCGCCTCGCGCAGTTTCGGCACGTTGGCCAATACCTGCTCGCGCGCAAACGTGCGCACACCGGCCTCGAGAATCTTCGGATGCGCGGTCGGGCGATAATCTTCGTCCGAATAGAACAGCGTCTCGTGCAGTTTCTCGCCCGGGCGCAGGCCCGTATAGACGATGGCGATGTCCTTGTACGGCTGCTTGCCGGCCAGGCGGATCATCTGCTCGGCCAGCACGCGGATCGGCACCGGCTCGCCCATGTCCAGGGTATAGATCGCCCCATGCGATGCCGAGGCGGCGGCCTGCAGGATCAACTGGCAGGCCTCGGGAATCGTCATGAAGTAACGGGTGACTTCGGGGTCGGTCACGGTGACCGGGCCGCCCTTGAGGATCTGCTCGCGGAACACCGGCACCACGCTGCCGGCCGAGGCCAGCACGTTGCCGAAGCGCACGGTCACGAAACGGGTGTGGCTGGTCTTCTGGTCCAGGCTCTGGCAGATCATCTCCGCATAGCGCTTGCTGGCGCCCAGCGCATTGACCGGGTCGACCGCCTTGTCGGTGGAAATGAAGACGAAGTGCTCGATGCGGGCTTCGACGCAGGCCCGGGCCACGGTCTCGGTGGACAGGATGTTGTTGCGCACCGCTTCGCGCAGCTGGCGCTCCAGCACCGGCACCTGCTTGTAGGCGGCGGCGTGGAAGACCGAGTCCACCCGCGACAGCGACAGCGCGTGGCGGATCACCGCGGGATCGCCGCAGTCACCCAGCACCGCCTCCACGACCAGGTCCGGGAAGCTGCGCTGCAGCTCGGCCTCGATGGTCAGCAGCAGCAGCTCGCTCATCTCGACCAGCACGATGCGCCCTGCCCCGTGGCGGGCACACTGGCGGCACAGTTCAGAACCGATCGAACCACCGGCGCCGGTCACCAGCACGGTGCGGCCCCCCAGCCAGCCGCGGATCAGCGCCCAGTCCGGCAGGATCGGCTTGCGACCGAGCAGGTCCTCGATCGCCACTTCCTTGAGCTCGCCCGGCAACGAGTGGCCGAGCAGGATGTCGTTGAGCTTGGGCACCATGCGGAACGGCACGCCGGTGCTTTCGCAGATGGCTACCACCCGCTGCATGCCCACGGCATCCAGCGACGGGATGGCGATCACCAGCAGCTTGGCGGCGGTCTCACGCACCACGGCGGGGGCGTCTTCCAGGGTGCCCAGGATCGGCAGGCCCTGCAGCTTGGCGCCCTGCAGATGCGGGGCATCGTCGAGCAGGCCGACCGGTTCGAAATCACCGGAACGACGCAGATCGCGGACCAGTGCCTCGGCCGCCTGGCCGGCACCGAGGATCAGCACACGGCGGGCGGTGACGTCGGACTGCAGCGCCTGGTAGTCCTTCCACGCGCGGTACAGCAGGCGCGGGGCGCCCAGCAGCGCCGACAGCGCGAACGGATAGATCACCAGCACCGACATCGGGACGCCATCGAAGCGCTTGTAGGCCAGCGCCACCACGATCGCGAGCAGGCCGATGAAGCTGGCTTTGAAGATGTTGAGCAGATCGGCGACGCTGGCGAAGCGCCACAGGCCGCGATACAGGCCCACCCGCCAGAACACCACCGCCTGGATGATCAGCACCAGCGAGGTATCGATGTTCCAGAGCGGCAACGCCGGCGCATCGGCCAGCATCGAGTACCGCCCTGCATGCAGCAGCTGCCAGCACGCCCAGACCATGAACAGGTCGTGGGCGACGATGGCCGCACGGGGCATCAAGCCGGTAAGTCGGTCCTGCCAAGGCGTCATAAACAGCGTAATCCTTCTAGTTGCGCATTCCCTTGCGCAGGAGCAGCCAAAGACCGGACGCGAGGATCAACCACGCGATGGCCACGGCAGCCTCCCACCTCGGCTGCAAATTCGTGCATGCATTAAACACTGCCGCACTGAATATTCCAAAAACAAGATACATCCCGGTGACGGAAGTGTGGCTTGCACCACCTTTCACCGCGCGCTGATAGAGATGCTGCGTGTGGGGTTCCATCCAGCGCTGTCCGGACAGGATGCGCGAAAGCAATGTGAAGCCCGCGTCCACAAGAAAGGCCGAAAGCGGCACCAGCAACAGCAGCCAGTGGATATCGGTGCGTACACTGACCAGGCAGACCAGGGCGGCGATGGCATAGCCCAGCGCCCCGCTGCCAACGTCGCCCATGAAGATGCGTGCCCGCGGGTAGTTGAACGGCAGGAAGCCAAGGCAGGCCAGTCCCAGTACCACGCCGGCCAGCCCATAGGGCGGGGGCAGCACCATCGCGAAGGCTAGCCCGGCCAGGATCGCCTGGGTGGTCGCGATGCCGTTGATCCCATCCATGAAATTCCAGATGTTGATCAACGAGGTGGCGAACAACAGCGCCAGCAGCGCCTGCCAGGGATTGCCGCTGGCGTGCCAGACCAGCCCGGCCAGCAGTGCCGCGGCGATCACATGGACCAGCAGGCGACGCACCGCCGGCAGCGGCCGATGGTCGTCCCACCAGCCGATCCCGGCGACGAGCACCAGGCCCAGCGCGAACACCGCGAGCGTGATCCAGGCCGTCGGCCAGATCACCGCCGCGACCACGCAGGCCAGCAGCAGGGTCAGGACGATCGCGATGCCGCCGCCGCGCGGCGTCGCCACGCCGTGGCTGCGCCGCTCGCCCGGCTCATCCAATAGATTGCGACGCAGCGCATACGCGCGTGCGCCCCAGGTCAAGCCCGCCGATACCGCCAGCACCGCCAGCAGCCCCGCCATCCAGGCGACCATCATGGTTCAGAGCACCGCGTAGTTGAGCAGTGGCTTGACGGTGCCCCATTCCTTGCAGCTCGGGCACTGCCAATGATGGGTGCGCGCACCGAAGCCACACCGGGTGCAGCGGTACGCCGGGTTGCGGACCAGCAGCTGGTCGGTGATGTGCTTGAGGTCGTGCAGGGTCGCGGTGGAATCGGCGCCCTCGGCGAGGGTCAGGTCGATCAGCGCCGATTCGCCACGGACCGACGGACGGTCCTTGAGCTGGCGCCCGAGGTAGGCGCGCGCCGGCGCGACGCCCTCCTGCTCTTCCATCAACTGGGTCAGCGCCAGCACCGGCGCGATGCCGCGATAGTGCTCGGTCATCTCCGACAGGAACGCGCGTGCGCCGCCGAGATCACCGACCTTGCGGTAGTTCTGCATGAGCGCCTGCAACACTTCGGGCAGGTACTCCGGATCGTTGCGTGCCGCACGTTCGAACGCACGGACCGCTGCTTCGGCGTTGCCGGCATCGTCTTCCAGGCGGCCTTCGATGATGCCGGCACGGACCGACATCGCATCGGCCTGGTACGCACGCGCGATCGCGGCGCGCGCTTCGTCGATCTTGCCCGCCCCGCGGTAGCGCTCGGCCAGCTCGCACTCGAACTGACCGATCAGCTTGCCCATCGGCTCGCCGGTGACTTCCTCGAAGCGGCTGGCGTTGTCGATCGCCTTTTCCCAATCGCGCTCGGCCTGGTAGATGCCGATCAGGTGCTTGAGCGCCTGCGGGGCACGCTGGTCGATCTGGGCCAGCTCGGTGAACACGGTTTCGGCGCGGTCGAGCAGGCCGGACTTCATGTAGTCCTCGCCCAGTGCCAGCAGCGCCTGGACGCGTTGCTGATCGCTCAGGTCCGCGCGGTTGACCAGGCCCTGGTGCAGGCGGATCGCACGATCCACCTCACCGCGGCGGCGGAACAGATGGCCCAGCGCGACCTGGGTCTCGAAGGTTTCCTTGTCCAGTTCGGCGATGTGCAGGAACAGCTCGATCGCCTTGTCCGGCTGCTCATTGAGCAGATAGTTCAGGCCGCGGAAATACGTGCTGGACAGATGGCTGACCTGGTTGTCGCCATGGCGCTGGCCACCGCGACGCCCGATCACCCAGCCCGACAGCGCGGCCAGGGGCAGGAACAGGAAGAACCAGAACCACTCGGAGACAAATTCCATCGGCGCTCAGCGTCCGTCGAATGTAGAAGAAGAAGGGGGTGCCACGACCACGGCGGGCGCGGCCTTCTGCGCACGGCGCAGCTTGGCGTACAGCGGGATCACCACGCTGGCGAGCACGAGGCCGCCGCCGATGAGGGCACCGGACAACAGGGCGATGATGATCGCCACGCCGGTGGTGGAATTGATCTGGGTAAAGCCCAGGCTGATGATGATCGGTTGCGAGTTGAGGGCGCCGATGATGAGGCCCACGACCAGAACCGCCAGCAGGATCAGCAGACGTACGATGTTCATGCAGCAGCTCCAGTTCCGTAGGGCTCAAGAGTAGCGGACTAACACTCCGCTCTACCAGCCGACTCCATGGAAATCATGCATCCGCCCCGTGGCGGATGGACACTCAGGCAGGATCGCTTTCCAGCGGCACCACGGCGCTGACGCGCTCACGCAGTTCCTTGCCCGGCTTGAAGTGCGGGACATGCTTGCCCGGCAACGCGACCGATTCCCCGGTCTTGGGATTGCGCCCCAGCCGTGCCGGCCGGTAGTGCAACGAAAAACTGCCGAACCCGCGGATCTCGATGCGATCCCCGCCGGCCAGCGCCCCGCCCATCATTTCCAGCAACGACTTCACGGCCAGATCGACATCGTCCGACTTCAAATGCGCCTGTCGGCGCGCCAGGATTTCGATCAGCTCGGATTTGGTCATTACGGGCTCTTGGGGAGGAACTCAGACCCTGAAACGGCCCGGACTGATGTCCGGGCCGCCCAGGAAACTACGACAGCGACAGACCGATTACTCGGACTTGTTGCCGTTCAGCTGTGCACGCAGCAGCGCGCCGAGCTGGGTGGTGCCGCTGGACGCCGAAGAGGACTGGTATTCCTCCAGCACTTCGCGCATTTCCGCGTCGTCCTTGGCCTTGATCGACAGCTGCAGGGTACGACCCTTGCGATCCATGCCCACGAACTTGGCTTCAACCTTGTCGCCGACCTTCAGGAACTGGGTCGCGTCGTCGACGCGCTCGTTCGCAACGTCGCGAGCAGCCACGTAGCCTTCGATGCCGTCAGCCAGTTCGATGGTAGCGCCCTTGGCGTCCACTTCCTTGACCACGCCTTCGACCTTCGAACCCTTCGGGTTGGCAGCCATGTACTGACCGAACGGATCCTGCTCCAGCTGCTTGACGCCCAGGCTGATGCGCTCGCGCTCCGGATCGACGGCCAGGACGACGGCGTCCAGGTTGTCGCCCTTCTTGAAGTTGCGGACCACATCTTCGCCGGTGGTGTTCCAGCTGATGTCGGACAGGTGCACCAGGCCATCGATACCGCCGTCCAGGCCGATGAAGATGCCGAAGTCGGTGATCGACTTGATCTGGCCCGACACCTTGTCGCCCTTCTTGTGGATCGCAGCGAAGGTTTCCCACGGATTGGCGGCAACCTGCTTCATGCCCAGCGAGATGCGGCGACGCTCCTCGTCGACGTCCAGGACCATGACTTCAACTTCGTCACCGACCTGCACAACCTTGGACGGGTTGACGTTCTTGTTGGTCCAATCCATTTCGGACACGTGCACCAAGCCTTCGACGCCCGGCTCGATCTCGACGAATGCGCCGTAATCGGTGACGTTGGAGACCTTGCCGAAGACGCGGCTGTTGGCCGGGTAACGACGGGCGATGTTGTCCCACGGATCCTCGCCCAGCTGCTTCAGACCCAGCGAAACGCGGTTGCGCTCACGGTCGAACTTCAGCACGCGGACGTCCAGCTCGTCGCCGACGTTCACGACTTCGGACGGATGGCGCACGCGCTTCCAGGCCATGTCGGTGATGTGCAGCAGGCCGTCGATACCGCCCAGGTCCACGAATGCGCCGTAATCGGTCAGGTTCTTGACGACACCCTTCAGGATCGCGCCTTCCTGCAGCTTGTCCATCAGCTGCTCGCGCTCTTCCGAATGCTCGCTCTCGACGACTGCACGACGGGACACAACGACGTTGTTACGCTTGCGGTCCAGCTTGATGAGCTTGAATTCCAGCTCCTTGCCTTCCAGGTAGGCCGGGTCGCGCACGGGGCGCACATCCACCAGCGAACCGGGCAGGAACGCGCGGACATCCTTGATGTCCACGGTGAAACCACCCTTGACCTTGCCGCTGATGCGGCCGGTGATGGTTTCGTTCTTTTCCAACGCTTCTTCCAGCTCGTCCCACACCATCGCGCGCTTGGCTTTCTCACGCGACAGAACGGTTTCACCGAAGCCGTTCTCGATGGAATCGAGGGCAACCTTGACGACGTCGCCTTCAGCGACATCGATCTCGCCAGCGTCGTTACGGAACTGTTCGATCGGCACGATGCCTTCGGACTTCAGGCCGGCGTTGATCACCACGACATCGCCGCGGACTTCAACAACGACACCGCTGACGATCGAGCCCGGCTTCAGCTTGGCCAGATTGGCCTGACTGGCTTCGAACAGCTCTGCAAATGATTCGGTCATTAGATTTACTCTGTTGGACACATGGGCATTGGCCCCCGAAGGGAACCGCTTACTGCCCGCCTGTTGGTCGACCCCGGAAACGCAGGTCGTGTGTTAAGTAGGAAAACCGCCACGCATCATTGCGGGACGGAGCTTTTGTTGCCTTGCGATGGTGCGACACCGTCGATGCCCTGACGGCCCTCCTTTACAACGGATCAGGCACCCGAAACCGGAAGCAGATCCAATACCTTGGCAACGACGGCGTCGATGCCAATACCACTGGTGTCGATGATGACGGCATCGTCTGCCGGCTTCAGGGGCGCCACTGTGCGCTGTGCATCACGGGCGTCGCGGGCCATGATCTCGCGCAGGAGGTCGTCAAAGTTAACCGAAACACCCTTGTCTTTCAACTGCTTATGCCGCCGCTCGGCCCGTTCCTCGGCGCTGGCGGTCAAAAACACCTTGAATGGGGCGTCCGGGAAGATGACCGTGCCCATGTCCCGACCGTCCGCGACCAGGCCCGGCTCCATCCTGAATGCGCGTTGGCGCTCTTTCAGCGCCGCCCGGACTTCCGGGATGGCCGCGATCGCCGAGGCCAGGGCGCCGGTGGTCTCCAGTCGCAGCTCGTCGGTGGCATCGGTCTCGTTGACCAGCACCCGCAGCCCGCCATCGGCCGATTCCACGAACCGCACGTGCGTATCGAAGGTGCAGCGGACCAGCGCCGAGGCGTCGGAGGTATCGATATCGGCCCAGCTGGCGGCCACGCCCACCGCCCGGTACAGGGCGCCCGAATCCAGGTAATGCCAGCCCAGCCGGCGTGCGACAATGCGGCTGACAGTGCCTTTGCCGGCCCCGGAAGGACCGTCGATGGTGAGCACGGATGGAAGCTGATTCATGGGTTTCCCGATAGATGTGACCGCCCATTCTAGCCCCTGCCCGGGGCGGCCTGAGACTTTTTTGGGCCAACCACTTGAAAGGATGGGGAAAAGCCCGGTAGAATGGCGGGCTTGAACGGGCGTCACCTGCCGATTGTCATCTGCATATCGCGGCCGCGCTCCAACCGAATCCAACGTTTACGCCGAGGTATGCAATGAAAGTCCTGTCTTCCCTGAAGTCGGCCAAGACCCGTCACCGCGACTGCAAGGTCGTCCGTCGCCGCGGCAAGATCTTCGTGATCTGCAAGTCGAACCCGCGCTTCAAGGCTCGCCAGCGCTGAGCCGGCTGGCCTCACGGCCGCCACCGATCCCTCACCGGACCGGGCGATGAACAAAAAGCCGCCTCCGGGCGGCTTTTTGCTGCCATTTTTGTTGTAATCGCCGGGTAGCTCACGACCGTTGGCCGTGAGACCTGCAGTCGTGAGACCTTCCGCATTCTTGACCACTGGGGAGTAGTTCGAGATGAAGCGTTACCTGACCACCTTGCCATTGCTGGCTGTCCTGGCCGTCCTGGCCGTTCCCAGTGCCCACGCCGACACCCTGCTGATCGACCGCAGCCGTGAGAAGCCCGCCATCGCCCTGCCCGTCCGCGGCCAGAGCATGCAGCAGGTCCAGGCCCAGTTCGGCGACCCGGGCGAACGCCTGGAACCGCGCGGCGGGCAGAAGCAGCAGTGGCCGACGATCAACCGCTGGGTCTACCCGCAGTTCACCGTCTACTTCGAAAAGCAGAAGGTGATCGACGTGGTTGCCAACCGTGCCGACGCCAACGAGATCGGGCCGAAACCGCCGATCCGCTGACCCCCTTCCCCTTGCCCGCCCGCCGGCGGGCCTTCGCACTGAGATCATGAACGACACGCTCCGCTTTCCGGCCGAATGGGAATCCCAGTCCGCCATCCTGATCGCCTGGCCCCACGCCGACACCGACTGGGCTGACCGCCTGGGTGACGTCGAGGACACCTACATCGCCCTCGTCGCTGCCATCACCCGCTTCCAGCCGGTGGTGATCATCGTCGCCGACGACGACCTGGAGGCGTACGCCGACGCGCGCCTGCGCTCGAACCGGATCGACACGGACCGCGTGCGGTTCGTGACGGCCCAGTACGACGACACCTGGCTGCGCGATTCCGGCCCGATCACGCTCAAGCGCGCCGATGGCGGCTTCCGCCTGCTGGACTTCCGCTTTACCGGCTGGGGCGGCAAGTTCGACGCCAGCCTGGATGACCAGCTGGTCGGCGTGCTGCACGCCGCCGGGTTGTTTGCCGATGCGGAGCTGCAGAGCATTCCGTTCGCGCTGGAGGGCGGCGGCATCGAGACCGATGGCGCCGGCACCCTGCTGACCACCTGGCAGTGCCTGCACGAGCGTCATCCGGATCGCAGCCGCGAATCGCTCAGCACCGACCTGGCCGCCTGGCTGGCCCAGGACCGCGTGCTGTGGCTGGACCATGGCTATCTGGAAGGCGACGACACCGACGCCCACATCGATACCCTGGCCCGCTTCGCCTCGACCGACAGCATCGTCTACCAGGCCTGCGATGACGCCAGCGATTCGCACTATGTCGAACTGCAGGCGATGGGTGCCGAACTGGCTGCGCTGCGCACCCGCGACGGCCAGCCGTACCGCCTGTTCCCGCTGCCGTGGGCGCAGCCGGTGATCGACGAAGGCCGCCGCCTTGCCGCTTCGTACGCGAACTACCTGATCCTCAATGGTGCGGTGCTGATGCCGGCCTACGGCGATGTCGCCGACGAGGCCGCGCGTGCGGTGCTGGCCCAGGCCTATCCGGACCGCGAGATCGTGCCGGTGCCGTGCCGCTCGCTGATCTGGCAGAACGGCAGCCTGCACTGCATCACGATGCAGCTGCCGGCGGGGTTGTTGGCCTGACAGCAAAGCACGCGGCCTGAAGGCTGCGGAGGCGGGGCTGGCGGGGGCGGAGGTGCGGGACGCGCCGTAAACCCATCCCTGGGGGCTCGTGGGCGCCATCCATGGCGCCCTGACGGTCCCGCACCTCCGCCCCCGCCATCCCTTCGACACTGCACTGGCAGCCAACGGAAGAGCGACAGGCCACGCCGATGCGCGTGACCTCACCTCTGGTGCCCTGATCATCCTGCAGAGCCGGCCAGCGGCCGGCACTACCGACGCGTGGGCGCTGCCCATTTAGCAGCCAGCACGCCGCGTGCACCCATCCGCGATAAACTGCGTTTTTCCCCTTGCAGGACCGTCTCCGGATGAGCTCACGCCACACCCTTTCCGTCGCCCTGATCCAGGAGCGCAACCACGGCGATGCCGAGGCCAATCTGGCCGTCATCGAAGCGCGCGTGGCTGAAGCGGCCGCACAGGGTGCCAAGCTGATCCTGCTGCAGGAACTGCACAACGGCGCGTACTTCTGCCAGCACGAGTCGGTCGATGAATTCGACCTGGCCGAGCCGATCCCGGGCCCGAGCACCGAGCGCCTGGGCGCGCTGGCGAAGAAGCACGGCGTGGTGATCGTCGGCTCGCTGTTCGAGCGCCGCGCTGCCGGGCTGTATCACAACACCGCGGTGGTCTTCGAGAAAGACGGCACCCTGCTCGGCAAGTACCGCAAGATGCACATCCCGGATGATCCGGGCTTCTACGAAAAGTTCTACTTCACCCCCGGCGATCTGGGCTTCACCCCGATCGATACCTCGGTGGGTCGCCTTGGCGTGCTCGTGTGCTGGGACCAGTGGTACCCGGAAGCCGCCCGCCTGATGGCGCTGGCCGGTGCCGAACTGCTGCTCTACCCCACCGCGATCGGCTGGGACCCGGATGACCAGCAGGACGAACAGGGCCGCCAGCGCGATGCGTGGGTGCTCAGCCATCGTGGCCATGCCGTGGCCAACGGCGTGCCGGTGCTGAGCTGCAACCGCGTCGGCCATGAGCCCTCGCCGCTGGGCGCCTCGGGCATCCAGTTCTGGGGCAACAGCCACGTGCTTGGCCCGCAGGGTGAGTTCATCGCCGAAGCCGGTGGCGAGCCGACCGTGCTGGTCTGCGATGTCGACCTGCAGCGCAGCGAACACGTCCGCCGGATCTGGCCGTTCCTGCGCGATCGCCGGATCGACGCGTACGGCGATCTGCTCAAGCGCTACATCGACTGACCGACCAGGACGCCCCCACCGTGACCGTGCACCTGCGCGACGCCACCGATGCCGATATCGCGGCCATCACCGCGATCTATGCGGTGGAAGTGACCGACTTCGTCAACACCTACGAGTACGAGATCCCGGAGGCGGCGGAAATGCGCCGCCGCATGCAGGACATCGTCGGCCGCGGCTTTCCGTACATCGTGGCCGAGGTCGATGGCCAGGTGGCCGGCTACGCCTACGCCAATACCTATCGCGGCCGGATCGCCTACCAGTGGACCGTGGAGAATTCGGTCTATGTGGATGCGGCGTTCCAGGGCCGCGGGGTCGGCACCGCGCTGATGCAGGGCCTGATCGATGCCTGCGTCGCCCGCGGTTACCGGCAGATGGTGGCGGTGATCGGCGAGCCGACCAATACCGCCTCCATCAAACTGCACGAGCGTTTCGGTTTCCAGACCGTCGGCGTTTTCCGCGGCCTCGGCCGCAAGCATGGCCGCTGGCTGGACACCGTCCAGATGCAGCGCGCGCTCGGCGATGGTGCCGACAGCGCCCCTTCGAATGAATGATGCAATGACCGATACCCTGATTGACGCCGGCGACACCCTGTTCGCCGGCCAGCCCGTTCGCATTGTCGAACGCGATGGCGTGCGCTACACCCTGCTGGGCACCGCGCACGTCTCGCAGGCCAGCGTGGAAGCGGTGGAACGTGCGATCGAGAGTGGCCGCTTCGATGCGGTCGCGGTCGAACTGGACGCGCAGCGCCTGCAGGCACTGACCGATCCGGATGCGCTGGCCAAGCTGGACCTGGTCGAGGTGATCCGCAAGGGCCGCGTCGCCCTGTTCGCGGCCAACCTGGCCCTGGCCGCCTACCAGCGCCGCCTGGCCGAACAGCTCGAGATCGAGCCGGGCGCGGAACTCAAGCGCGCGGTCACCCTGGCCAATGAACGCAATCTGCCCGTGCATCTGATCGACCGCGAGGTCGGGCTGACCTTCCGGCGTGCCTCGCAGCGCCTGGGCTTCTTCGGCAAGATCAAGCTGGTGATGGGCCTGGGCGCCGGCCTGTTCGCCTCCGAGGAAGTCGGCGAAGCCGAGATCGAGAAGCTCAAGCAGGGCGACATGCTCGAAGCCAGCTTCGGCGAGTTTGCCAGCGAGAGCCCTGCCCTGTACGAAACCATCATCGGCGAGCGCGACCGCTACATGGCCACCCGCCTGCGCGAAGTTCATGATCCTGCCCAGCGCGAAGT
This sequence comes from Stenotrophomonas sp. TWI1183, assembly GCF_039673115.1. Lineage (NCBI taxonomy): Bacteria > Pseudomonadati > Pseudomonadota > Gammaproteobacteria > Lysobacterales > Lysobacteraceae > Stenotrophomonas > Stenotrophomonas sp. TWI1183. Next base: position 127,840 of record NZ_JBDJKZ010000003.1, on the reverse strand, counting down.
GCTGGCCGTGGTCGGTGCCGGTCATCTGGCCGGTCTGGCCAGGTACCTGGAAACCGACACCGACGCGCCGGGCCCGCTGCGCGAGTCCCTGGAAGACGTGCCGAAGAAGCGCAATATTCCGTGGATCACGCTGGCGATCCTGGCCATCGTGCTGACCGGTATCGGCGTGGGCTTCTACCGTGGCGGACTGGGTGTCGGCAGCGAGCTGCTGGCGGTCTGGGCGATGTATACCGGCGGTCTGGCCGGCCTGGGCTGCCTGTTGGCGGGCAGCCACCCGCTGAGCATCCTGACCGCGATCGTGGTCGCGCCGTTCAAGCCGTTCCGGCTGAGCATCCCGACCGGTGCGTTCTCCGCGCTGGTGGAAGCGCGCCTGCGCAAGCCAGCCTACGAGGACTTCCTGAAGCTGCGCGACGATGCGCAGAGCGTCAGGGGCTGGTACCGCAACCGGGTGACCCGCGTGGTGCTGACCTTCATGCTGACCAACCTGGGCAGCATGCTGGGGCTGTGGCTGACCGGTTTCCAGGTGTGGGGTAAGGTCGCGGGGTGATTCCCGCGCCGGCTGCATAGGAAAAGGCCACGCATTGCGTGGCCTTTTTTGTGCCCGAATGGGGGACGGGCCTCCCCTCACCCTCAAACCGATCCTGCGCCCGGCTCCACCACCGGGGCATCCACGCCGCGGCCGCGGGCGCGCTGGATGATCCGCGATACCGCCGTGCTCATGTCATCAAGCATGGCGTAGATGGTCGGCAGGAACAGCAGGCTGACCACGGTGGAGAACGCCAGGCCGCCGGCGATGGCGCGCGCCATCGGGTAGTACGGCGGGCCGTTGCCGAGCAGCTGGGTGTCGGTCATGGAGATCGGAATCATCGCCAGGATCGCGGTGCCCATCGTCATCATGATCGGGCGCAGGCGTTCGCGTGAGCCTTCCACCAGGGCCTGGGTCCGGCCCATGCCGCGGCGGCGCAGGTTGTTGATGTGCTCGATCATCACGATGCCGTTGTTCACCACCACGCCCATCAACACCAGGATGCCGATGAAGGACATGATTCCGAACGAGGTCCCGGTGATCCAGAACAGCCAGAACACGCCGAAGATCGAGAACAGCACGCCACTCATGATCGCCGCCGGGAACAGCAGGGACTCGAACACCGCGGCCATCACCACGTAGATCATCACCAGCGCGATCACCAGATTGAACATCATCTGCGCCATCGCCTCGTTGTCGTCGCCGTAGTCGCCACCATCGAAGCTGAAGGTATAGCCGGCCGGGAAGCTCATCGGCTTGAGCATCTCCTCCATCGCCTTGCGGCCTTCCGGCACGGTGACCTTCTCGGCCAGGTTGGCCTTGATGGTCAGCGTGGTCTGCCGGTTGGTGCGGCCGATCTGCGTGGCCGAGGGCTTGATCGCCACGTCGACCAGGCTCAGCAGCGGCACCGAGCGACCGTCGCCGGTGCGCACGGTGTAGCTGGCCAGGTCTTCCGGGCTGCTCTGCTCGGCACCGGCGAAGCGGACCCATACCGGCACTTCACTGTCACCACGGCGGAACTCGCGCAGCGGCGCACCGCGCAGGGCCAGGCCGACGAAGCTGGCGACCTGCTCGGCGTTGAAGCCGAACGCGGCGGCGCGCTCGCGGTCGACGTGGATGGACAGTTCGCTGCCCTTCTCGCCGTTGTCGATGCGCACGTCGCGCAGTTCCTTGCGCTGGGCCAGCAGCGGCACGACTTCCTCACCGATCTCCTGCAGCATCTGGGTCGAGTCGCCGACCAGCTGCACCTGCACCTGGTTGTTGCCGCTGCCACCATTGCCCTCGCCCGAATTGCCGACCACGTAGTCGGCACGCGCGGAGCGTGGCAGGCCTTTGCGCAGCGCTTCCTGCACGGCCGGCATGTTCTTGGCATGCTCGGTGTCGAAGGTCACGATGGTGCTGCTGCCTTCCTGCTCGCTGTACCAGGAATACACCTGGGTGATATGCAGCTGCGCGCGGTTGTCATCGAGATAACGTTCGACGCGCGCTACTTCCTCGGACATCTGGCCGAAGGTATAGGCGCCCTTCCAGTTGTAGCCGATGAACACCTCGTGGCCACCCTCGCCCCCGAACATGTCGATCTTGGTCAGCTTCATCGGCACCAGGCTGACCAGCACCACCATCAGGATGCCGAACACGCTCCAGCCGCGGTGCTCCAGCGTCCACTGCAGCAGCGTGGCGTAGCGGCGCTGCAGGCGTGCGATCACGCCCGTCTCCGAATGCACCAGCTTGGGCGTCTGCATGCGCGCGGACAGCATCGGGATCAGGCTCACCGCCACCAGCCAGGAGGCCAGCAGCGAGACCGAGATCGTGATCGCGATCTGCGACATGAAGATGCTGATGTTGTTGGTCTCGCCGAACAGGTTCGGCACGAACACGATGCAGTGGCACAGGGTGCCGGCACTGAGCGCGATGGCCACGTTGCGGGTGCCGATGATCGAGGCCAGCCGTGGCTGGTCGGGCATGCGCTCGCGTTCCTGGTAGATGCTCTCCACCACCACCACGGCGTTGTCCACCAGCATGCCGACCGCCAGCAGCAGGCCCATCATGGTCAGGATGTTGAGGGTGACGCCGGCGAAATACATGAAGCCCAGCGTGATCACGAAACAGATCGGGATCGCCAGGGTCACCATCAGCGTGGACGGCCAGTGGCGCAGGAAGAAGAACAGCACGGTGATCGACAACAGCAGGCCCACCGCGCCGGCCTCGGCCAGCTCCAGCAGCGAGGACGTCACCATCTTGCCCTGGTTGTCGATCACCTTGATCTGCACATCGCGCATCGAGGGCTGCTTGCGGATCGCCTCGACCTCGGCCAGTGCCGCGCGCGAAACCTCGACCAGGTTGGCGCTGCGCTCCTTGAAGATATCCAGGCCCACGGCCGGGTTGCCGTCCAGGCGGCGGCCGTAGTTCATCCGGGTGGGCTTGAGCCGGATCTCGGCGATATCGCCCAGGCGCAGGCCTTTGTTGTCGATCACCAGGTCGCGCAGTTCCTGCAGGTCGGTGATCTCGCCGACCGGCTGGATGCGCACGCGCTGGCCGTTGTCGTCGATCTGCCCGGCCGAGATCGAGAAGTTCAGCGTGCGCAGGCGGTCGCTGAGTTCGTTGATGCTCAGGTTGTGGGCAGTCAAGCGATCGGGGCTGATCGCGATCTCCACCTCGTTCGGCGGTGCGCCGGAGATGTTGACCCGGGCCACGCCGGGGATGCGCTCGATGCGCCGCTTGAACTCGCGGTCGAGCATGTCGTAGGCGCCGGTCAGGTCGGTGGCGCTGGCCAGGCGCACCTTCAGTACCGGGTCATCACTGCTGGACCACTTGAACACGTTGTAGCGTTGCAGGTCGTCCGGCAGGTCGCTGCGGATCGCATCGATGCGTTCCCGCGCATCCGAGGCCGCGATGGCGATGTCGCGGTCCCAGTCGGTGAACTCGATGAAGATGCTGGCGCCTTCGGAGGTGGCCGAGGAGCGCATGCGCTTGATCCCGGTCATCGTCGCCAGCGCTTCCTCGGTCGGCCGGATGATGTTGCGCTCGACCTCCTCCGGGGTGGAGCCGGTATACGGCACCTGCACGAACAGGAACGGGGCGGAGATGTCCGGCAGCGCTTCCAGCGGCAGCCGGAACGAGGCGATCAGGCCCACCACCGCCAACGACACAAAACACATGATCGTGGTGATGGGCCGGCGGATGGAGAACTCGGCAATGCTCATGCCGGCTCCCGGGCTGCGTCATGGCCGGTGCCGGCCAGCGGTGTCCTGAGGTGACGGCCGCGCTCGCGGTAGTAGGCATCACCACGACGGTCGAGCAGGTCGTACACCACCGGAATCACCACCAGGGTCAGCAGGGTGGAGACCAGCAGGCCGCCGATCACGGTGATCGCCATCGGCGCGCGCACTTCGGCGCCCTCGCCCATCGCCACCGCCAGCGGCAGGAAGCCGAACAGCGTGCACAGCGTGGTCATGATGATCGGCCGCAGGCGTGAGCGTGCCCCTTCCACCAGGGCCTCGCGCTTGGGCACACCGGCCTCGCGCAGCTGGTTGACCTTGTCGATCAGGATGATCGCGTTCTTGGTCACCAGCCCCACCAGCAGGATCAGGCCGATGAACACCACCACCGAGATCGGCTTGCCGGTCAGCATCAGCGCCAGGATCGCGCCGACCAGGGCCAGCGGAATGGTGAACAGGATGACGAACGGGTGCAGCAGCGATTCGAACTGCGAGGCCATCACCAGGTAGACCAGGAAGATCGCCAGCCCGAAGGCGAAGATCAGCGAGCGTGCCGAGTCGGCCAACTCTTCGCCCTGCCCGCCGATGTGCATGCCGACCCCGGCGCCCAGCGGCTGGCTGGCGACCATGTCCTGCACTTCGCGCACGGCGCCGCCCAGATCGATGTCGCGCAGGTTGGCCGAGACCACCGCCACGCGGGTCTGGTCGGCGCGGTGGATCTCGCTCGGGCCGTTGGTGGCGACCACTTCGGCGACCGCATCGAGCGTCACCGGCCGGGTGCTGCCCGGATTGACGATCAGCCGGCGGATGCTCTCCACGCTGGCCCGGTCACCTTCCTGGGCACGCACCAACACATCGATCTTGCGGTCGCGGAAGCTGTAGCGCGTAGCCACGTCGCCGCGCACCTTCTTGACCACCACATCGGCGATCTGCCGCGTGGTCAGGCCGAGCGCACCGGCGCGCTCCTGGTCGAAGCGGATCTGGATCTCCGGGAAGCCCTCTTCCACCGTGGACTTGACGTCGGCGTAGTGCGGGTTGTTGCGCAGCATCGCCGCGAGGGCTTTGCCAGCGGTTTCCAGCGTGGCCATGTCCTGGCCGCGCAGCTCCACTTCCAGCGGCGTGGAGAAGCTGAAGAGCGCCGGGCGGGCGAAGTCGACCTGCACCCCGGGGTGCTGCTGCATCGATTCGCGCAGCCGCTCGGTGATCGCCGCTTCGGTGCGCGCGTTGCCGCCCCCGGCCATCACCACGGTCAGCTTGCCGATGTTCTCGCCACTCTCGGTCGGGCTGGCATCCAGACGGGTGCCGCTGCCACTGACGCCGTACAGGGAGGCGATGCTGTCGTCCTTGGCATGGGCCAGCTGCATCTCGCGGACCAGCGCATCGGTCTGCTTCAGCGGCGTGCCGGCCGGCAGCTTGGCGGTCATTTCGAAGCGGTCCTGGGCCAGCTGCGGGATCAGATCCGCGCCCAGCATCGGCACCAGCGCCATCGTGCCGACGAACGCAAGCGCGGCCAGCCCGAGCACCTTGCCCGGATGATGCAGCGCGCCCGGCAGCAGCTTCAGGTAACCGCGCTCGGCACCGGCGTACGGCTTCATCGCCACATCGCTGGCCTTGCGCATCACCGGCCCGACCACGGCCACCAGGCCGCGCCAGACGCGGATCACCGACCAGGCAATCCCGAAGCAGATCCAGCGCACCACCGTGCCCACGCCGCGGCGGCTGCCGGCGACCGGCTTCAGCCAACGGCTGTCCGGCTGCCACGGCTGATGCGCGGGCTCTTCCGGGAACGCCAGCGGCGGGCGGCCCTTCAGCGAGCTCAGCATCGGGATCAGGGTCATCGAGACCAGCAGCGAGATCGCGATCGCGATCGCCACGGTCAGCGCCTGGTCGCGGAACAGCTGGCCTGCGATGCCGTCCACGAACACCAGCGGCAGGAACACCGCGATGGTGGTCAGGGTCGAGGCGACCACGGCCATGCTCACTTCGCGGGTACCGACAATGGCCGCCTGCAGGATGCTCAGGCCGCGCTCGCGCGCCTTGGCGATGCTCTCCAGCACCACGATGGAGTCATCCACCACCAGGCCGGTGGCCAGCGCCAGCCCACCCAGCGACATCACGTTCAAGCTCAGGCCGAGCTGACCCATGAAGAAGAACGTGGTGATGATCGAGACCGGCAACGACAGGCTGATCACGAACGTGCTCCAGCCATCGCGCAGGAACAGGAAGATGATCAGGATGGCGAGGATGCCGCCGATCACCGCGTCTTTCTTGACGTCGCTGATAGCGTGTTCGATGAAGCGCGACTGGTCTTCGATCGTGGTCAGTTCGGCATCGCCGGGGACCTGGCCCTTGATCTGCTCCAGGCGCGCCCGCAGCGCTTCGGCGGTCGACACCGTGTTGGCGTCGCCCTCCTTGTAGATCGCCAGCTCGACCGCTTCCTTGCCGCCAAGGCGGATGATCGCTTCGCGTTCCTTGTAGCCCTGGCGCACGGTGGCGATGTCCTTGAGCCGCACCGGCACGCCGTTGGCGATGTTGGTGGAGCTGCTGCTGGACGCACTCTGCGCGGCAGACGCAGCGGCCACGGCGGCATCCGAGCCGGTCGAGGCCGCGATCGCGAACATCTGCTGCATCGCTGCATCGGCGGCGTTGCCGTTGCTGCTCTGGGTGGTCACCAGCAGGTTGCGGATGTCCTCCAGGTCGGCGAACTGGTTGACGGTACGCACCAGGTAACGCTGCGAGCCCTCCTCCAGGCGACCGCCGGAGATGTTGATGTTCTCTTCCTTGAGCCGCTTGATGACGTTGTCGATCGGCAGGTTGAGCTGGGCCAGCTTCTGCTGGTCGATGTCGACCTGGATCTCATCCTCCAGGCCACCGCCGACCTTGACCGCGGCCACGCCGGCGACCGGCTCGAGCTTCTTCTTCAGGTCTTCATCGGCGTAGCGGCGCAGCTCGGTGAGCTGGCGCACGGCTTCGGCGTCGCTGGACGCGTCGGTCCTGGCCGAAATCACCAGGCGCATGATCGGCTCGGTGGACGGGTTGAAGCGCAGCAGCACGGGAGACTTCGCCTCCAGCGGCAGGTTCAGCGCTTCCATCTTGTCGCGCACCTCCAGGCTGGCCTGGTCCATGTTGGTGCCCCAGGCGAACTCGAGCACCACATCGCTCTGCCCGGTACGCGAGATCGACTTGAGCTTGCGCAGGTTCTTGACCACGCCGACGGCCTCTTCAACCGGCTCGGTGATCAGCGTTTCGATTTCCGCCGGGGCCGCACCGGTGTACTCGGTGCGCACGGTCAGGGTCGGGTAGCTCAGGTCGGGCAGCAGGTTGACCTTGAGGTTGCCCAGCGCGATGAAGCCGAACAGCATCAGCGTGACGGTGAACATCGCGATGGTGACGCGGCGGCGGGTGGCGAACTCCACCAGGCCGCCGCCGTGGGCACCCGGGCGCTCGCCCCGGTGCGGATCGTTGCCGTGGTCGTTGCCGGCCGCTGTCATTGACGGCTCTCCGCCTTGGCCGGTGCCGGTTTCGCAGCGGCGGTGGCGGCCGGCTTGGCGCCGATCACCTGCACCGCGGTGCCATCGCGCAGCGCGACCTTGCCGGCGGTGACGACCTGGTCACCCGCGGCCAGACCCTCGCGGATCTCCACCCAGGGGCCTTCGGCATACCCGAGCTTGACCGGCACCCGCGCGACCTTGCCATCGCGGACGCGGAACACCGCCGGCTCACCGTCGTCGAGCAGCGCCAGGCGCGGCACCACCAGGGCGTCGGCACGCTGGTCATAGTCGATCCGGATGCGGCCGAACATGCCCGGCTGCAGGCCCTCGGCGTCTTCGCCGAAGCCGCTGACCACGCGGAACGTGCCGCTGCCGGCATCGACCACCGGCGAGATGCGGTCCACCGTGCCCGGGAAGGTCCTGCCCGGCAGCGCGTCGGCGATCAGCGTGACCGGCTGGCCCGGGCGCAGCGTGGCCAGTTCGCGCTCGGGGACGTTGAGCGTGGCTTCCAGGCGCGAGTTGTCGACGATGCGGAAGATCGGCGTGTTGATCTGCACGAAGTTGCCGGTCTTGATCGAGCGCGAGGCGATCACGCCCGAGATAGGCGCGATCACGGTGGTGTAGGACAGCTCCAGCGTGGCCAGGCGGTACTGCGCACGGACGTTCTCCAGGTCGTACTTGATCTGGTCGACGTCGGCGGCACTGACCATCTGTTGACCGACCAGTTTCTGGGCGCGCTGGTAGTTGTTCTCCAGCTTGCGCAGCTGCGCTTCGCTCTGGGCGACCGCCAGGCGTGCGCGGTCCGGGTCCAGCCGCACCAGCGGTTGCCCGGCACGCACCTGCTGGCCTTCTTCCACCAGCACCGCCAGCGCGACGCCGGAGGTCTTGGCGACCACCTGCGACTCACCCCGCGGCTCCAGTGCGGCGGTGCCGGTGTAACTGGCGGCGACGGCGCGACGGCTGGCGGCGACGGCTTCGACCGGCACGGCGTCGGCGGCCTTCTCGGCCTTGCCGTCTTTTTCAGCGGCCTGGGCTTCGGCTGGCCCGGTCCCGCCGCAGCCGCTGAGCAGCAGCGTCGTGGTGATCAGCAGTGCAGCGGCACAGCGTCCGGTGCGGCCGGGCAGGAAAGATTGTCGCGACATCGTCGTGTCCCTAAGGATGCGTGGGCAGGTGTGGTAGCAAAGTAATGCACCACGTCACGACCACACCATATCCCAAAGGTCATGGTGACCTGCGGCGATGGCTTCCCGGCCCCGGTTTCAGCTAGATGAAATCGCAGGCTATACTCGGCCCAGTTCCGTACCCCACGCCGGAACGACCAGACCCGTTTATCGGAAAAGGACATCATGCGCCCGCAGCCGCTCGCCGCTTGTCTCGTTCTGGCCGTCCTCCTGCCCCTCGGGGCCGCCGCACAGGCCGCAACACCCGCTCCTGCCGTACCCGCCACACCTGCTCCGGCCGCCACCGCGCCGGCGCCTGCCGCCGTCACCGGCCGGTTCGACAATGGCCGGGTGCTGGCCTACACGTGCCAGGGGTGCCACGGCATCACCGGGTACAAGAACGCCTACCCCAGCTACAAAGTGCCCAAGATCGGCGGGCAGACCCGTGAGTACCTCAGCCAGGCGCTGACCGAGTACCGCCACGGCAAGCGCAAGCATCCAACGATGCAGGCGCAGTCGATGAGTTTCAGCGAACAGGAGATCGCCGATCTCGCTGTTTACCTGTCCACCGTCAAATAAGCGCGCTCATGTCGAAAGCCACGCCACTCCAGCGTTACGCCATCGCCCTGTCCGTTGCCCTGCTGATGACTGCGTGTTCGCAGTCACAGGTGGAGAACAGCGCAGATTCCGCCGCCGATCCGGGCCACGCCAGTGGTGAACACGGGTCCGGCTCCTCCGCCGGCCTGCCGGCCGGCCGCATCGCAGCCGGTGAGGCGCGTGCCCAGGTCAAGGGCAAAGCCACCGGCCAGAGCTGCATCGACTGCCACGGGGCGGACGGCAACAAGCCGATCGACCCGACCTACCCGAAACTGGGTGGGCAGTACGGGGATTACCTGGCGCACAGCCTGCAGGCCTACCGCGCGGGGGATCGCCAGCACGCGCTGATGACCCCGCAGGCGACCGACCTGAGCGATCAGGACATCGCCGATCTGGCCGCGTATTTCGGATCACGGCCGACCCAGCTTCGGGATCTGCACGGGTTGAAGTGACGGCGCGAGCCGTCACGTGTAGAGCCGACCGTTGGTCGGCTGTCATCAGCCACGCATGGCGTGGCTCTACCGGCGGGTGACGGTTTTTCAGCCACGCATGGCGTGGCTCTACCGGTTGCCGCGGTCTCCGGGGGTAGAGCCACGCCATGCGTGGCTGCCCTGCCCGGTTGCCGGATCAGGCGTCCAGCTCTTCCCAGCGCGCGTATGCGGCATCCAACTCGGCCTGCACCTTGGCCAGCTTCGCATTGTGCGCGGCCATGTCGGGCGCGCTGCGCTGATAGAACGCGGGGTCGTTCATCGCGGCGGTGAGGCCTTCGACGTCCTTCTCCAGCGTTTCGATCTTCAGCGGCAGCTGCTCCAGCTCACGCGCGTCCTTGTAGCTGAGCTTGCGCTTCGGCTCGGCCGGTGCCGCCGCGGCAGCGGTCGCGGCAACGGGCTTGGCCGCCACTACCGGTGCGGACGCCGCCGCGGCGGCCACGCGTGCGGCATGGCGCTGCCAGTCGGTATAGCCGCCGACGTATTCGCCGACCACGCCGTCGCCTTCCATCACCATCGTGGACGTCACCACGTTGTCCAGGAAGTCACGGTCATGGCTGACCAGCAGCAACGTGCCGGTGTAATCGCTCAGCAGCTCTTCGAGCAGCTCGAGGGTTTCCACGTCCAGATCGTTGGTCGGTTCATCCATCACCAGCAGGTTGGACGGCTGCGCGAACAGCTTGGCCAGCAGCAGGCGGTTGCGCTCACCACCGGACAAACGGGTGATCGGCGCGCGGGCGCGCTCGGGCGAGAACAGGAAGTCCTGCAGGTAGGCATGCACGTGCTTGCGCTTGCCATTGAACTCGATGAAATCGCGGCCCTCGGCCACGTTCTCGATCGCGGTCCAGTCTTCGCGCAGCACCGCACGGTACTGATCGAAGTACGCGATCTGCAGGTTGGTACCGGCACGCACCTCACCGCTCTGCGGCTGCAGGTCGCCCAGCAGCAGCTTGAGCAGCGTGGTCTTGCCGCTGCCGTTCGGCCCGATCAGGCCGATGCGGTCGCCGCGCAGGATCACGGTACTGAAATCCTTGACCATCACGCGCTCGCCGAAGGCGAACGAGATGTCCTTGACGTCGATGACCTTCTTGCCGGAGTTCTCCGCCTGTGCGGCTTCCATGCGCACGTTGCCACCGAGTTCGCGGCGCTGCGAGCGATCGTTGCGCATCGCCTTGAGGCGGCGCACACGGCCTTCGTCGCGGGTGCGGCGGGCCTTGATGCCCTGGCGGATCCAGATTTCTTCCTGCGCGAGCAGTTTGTCGAAGCGCGCGTTTTCCTGCGCCTGCGCGTTCATGCGCTCTTCGCGGCGACGCTCGTAGTTGGCCCAGTCGCCCGGCCAGCTGGTGACCTGGCCGCGGTCGATCTCGACGATGCGGGTGGCCAGTGCACGCAGGAAGCGACGGTCATGGGTGACGAACACCACGCTGCCGTTCCAGTTCTTGAGGAACATTTCGAGCCAGTCGATGGCTTCGATGTCCAGGTGGTTGGTCGGTTCGTCGAGCAGCAGCAGATCCGGCGAGGACACCAGCGCGCGGCCGAGCAGCACGCGGCGCTTCATGCCGCCGGACAGGCGCGCGAATTCGGCCTCGCCATCCAGGTCGAGCTTGGTCAGGGTTTCGCTGACGCGCTGGTCCAGGCCCCAGCCGTTGGCGGCGTCGATCTTGGCCTGCACGGCCGACAGCGCATCGCCGTCGAAATCGTCGGCCATGCTCAGGTGATGGAATTCGGCCAGCCACTGGCCCAGTTCGCCCAGGCCGTCGGCGACCACGTCGAAGACGCTGCCGGCGGCACCGTGCGGCACCTCCTGTTCCAGGCGGGTGATGCGCACCCCCTGCTGCACGCGGACTTCGCCATCATCGGGCTTGTGATCGCCGGACAGCAGTTTGAGCAGGGTCGATTTGCCGGCGCCATTGCGCCCGATCAGGGCGATACGCTCGCCCGGCTCGATCGACAGTTCGGCTTTTTCCAGCAACAGGGGGCCGCCGACGCTGAAGTCGACGTTTTGCAGAGTAATCAGAGGCATCCGACCATTGTACGGTCTGGCGGCAACCGCGTCGCTTACTCCCGACCGAACGCGTCCGCAGGCAGCCCCAACAGTGCCCGCAGCGGCGGGGGCACCCGTTTGCCCGGATGCCGCACCACCCAGAGCTGGCGCGACATCGGCGGCACCTGCGTCTCGACGATCGTCAGGCTGCCCAGCGCGATCAGATCGGCCACGGCATGTCGCGACAGGCAGGCCAGCCCGAGGCCAGCCGCGGCGGCCTGCTTGATCGCCTCGGTGCTGCCCAGCTGCATCGAACGGGCGAAGTGGTGCAGGTGCGGCAGCAGGGCCTGTTCGACCGCCTCGCGGGTGCCCGAACCCGGCTCGCGCAGCAACCAGCGCGCCTGCGCCAGCGCAGCGAGGTCCATGCGATCGGGCACGGATCCCGCAGCGGCCACGATGACCAGGTCGTCGCGCTGCCACGGCAGCACCTGCAGGCCACTTTCGTGGCAGGGGCCTTCGATCAGGCCCAGATCCACCTCCAGGCGCTGTACCGCGGTGACCACGTCGGCGCTGTTGCCGATCCGCAGGTCGACCTGGGCCTGCGGGGTGTGGCTCATCAGTGCCGAGACGCGGGCCGGCAGCAGGTAGTTGCCGATCGTGGTGCTGGCCCCGAGCCGCAGCAGCAGGGGCAGCGGGCCGGCGTTGGCCTGCCCCACTCCCGCCACCCGCTCCAGATCGGTGGCGGCCACCAACAGCGCACGGGCGGGATTGAGCAGCGCCCGCCCCTGTGCGTTCAACACCAGCCGACGCCCGATCCGGTCGAACAAGGGGCTGGCCAGCTGGTTCTCGAGTTCATTGAGCGCGGCGCTGGTGGCCGACTGCGACAACGCCAGCTGCGCCCCGGCGGCAGCCGTGGTGCCGGCGTCGGCGATGGAGACGAACACCTGCCATTGGCGGAGGGTGAGATGCATGTGACCTATTAACGCATCAAGCGGGTTGAAATAACACGAATAATGCGTTTTACAGGTTGATCAGTGTCGCGCAGGCTGGGCCTGTGAACCCACCGGAGACCACTGTGAACACCGCTGCCGCCGCCCTGCCCTCACCCACCATCGCCCAGCGCTGGCGCGGCCGTCTGCCCGGCCTGCTGCTGACCGCGGCCGTCGCTGCCGCCGCCACGGGCCTGGCGACGTTGCCGTGGCTGCAGGCGCACGGGATCAGCGCCCTGACCCTGGCCATCGTGCTCGGCATCGCCGTGGGCAACACCTTCTACCCCCGCCTGGCCGCCCAGGCCGGTGCCGGGGTCGGATTCGCCAAGCACTGGCTGCTGCGCGCGGGCATCGTGCTGTACGGGCTGCGCCTGACCTTCCAGGACATCGGCCAGGTCGGCGCCAGCGGCGTGCTGATCGATGCGCTGATACTGACCAGCACCTTCGCGCTGGCCTGGTGGGCCGGTACGCGGTGGTTCGGCATCGACAAGGAGAGCGCCCTGCTGATCGGCGCCGGCAGCGCGATCTGCGGTGCGGCGGCGGTGATGGCGGCCGAACCGGTGGTGCGCGGGCGCGCCGAGCAGGTGACCGTGGCCGTCTCGACGGTGGTGGTGTTCGGCACGCTGGCGATGTTCCTGTATCCGGCGCTGTACCAGCTCAACCTGGCGCACGGCTGGATTCCGATGAGCGCGCAGGCGTACGGCGTATTCACCGGCTCGACCGTGCATGAGGTGGCCCAGGTGGTCGCTGCCGGGCGCGCGGTGAGTGCGCCGGCGGCCGACACCGCGGTGATCGCCAAGATGGTGCGGGTGATGATGCTGGCGCCGTTCCTGATCGGGCTGTCGATGCTGCTGGCACGGGGCCGCACGGGCGCCGCTGACGGCCAGCGCGCGAAGATCGTGGTGCCCTGGTTCGCGTTCGGCTTCGTGGCCGTGGCCGGGCTCACTTCGCTGCAGCTGCTGCCGGCGGCCGTCGTCGGCGCCGCAGTCGATCTGGACACCGTGCTGCTGGCGATGGCGATGGCCGCGCTCGGCCTGACCACGCACGCCTCGGCACTGCGCAGGGCCGGGATGAAGCCGCTGCTGCTCGCGCTGCTGCTGTTCGGCTGGCTGCTGGCGGGCGGGCTGGGGATCAATCTCGGCGTGCACGCGCTGCTGGGCTGAGGCACGCGGGGCGGACTTCTGCGACACTACCGCATGTCTGAATTCTCCTCCCTGCCGCTGAAACCAGCGCTGCTGCCCGGCATCGATGCCATGGGCTATACCTCGCTCACCCCCGTGCAGGCCCAGAGCCTGCCGGCCATCCTCGAGCGCCGCGATGTCATCGCACAGGCCCCCACCGGCAGCGGCAAGACCGCGGCCTTCGGCCTGGGCCTGCTGCAGGCGCTGGATCCGTCCGTGACCCGCGCGCAGGCGCTGGTGCTGTGCCCGACCCGCGAGCTCGCCGACCAGGTCGGCAAGCAGATCCGCAAGCTGGCCACCGGCATCCCGAACCTGAAACTGCTGGTGCTGACCGGCGGCATGCCGCTGGGCCCGCAGCTGGCCTCGCTGGAAGCGCACGATCCGCAGGTGGTCGTCGGCACCCCCGGGCGCATCCAGGAACTGGGCCGCAAGCGCGTCCTGCACCTGGGCGGCGTGACCACCCTGGTGCTGGATGAAGCCGACCGCATGCTCGACATGGGCTTCGAGGAGCCGATCCGCGAGATCGCCGGCCGCACCAGCAAGGACCGCCAGACGCTGCTGTTCTCGGCGACCTTCCCGGATGAGATCCGCGAGATCGCCCGGGTGCTGCTGCGTGACCCGGTGGAAGTCACCGTGGAAGGCGCCGACCATGCGCCGGCGATCCGCCATCTGTTCTGCGAGACCGAGCTGGCGCTGAAGCAGAAGGCGTTGGCCGGCCTGCTGCTCAAGTACACGCCGGAATCGGCCGTGGTGTTCTGCAACACCCGCCGCGACGTGGACGATGTCGCCATTTCGCTGCAGCAGTTCGGGTTCTCCGCGCTGCCGCTGCACGGCGAAATGGAACAGCGCGACCGCGACGAAGTGCTGGTGCGTTTCGCCAACCGCAGCTGCAACGTGCTGGTCGCCAGCGACGTCGCCGCCCGCGGGCTGGATGTGCAGGACCTGGCCGCGGTGATCAATTACGAGCTGCCGACCGACATCGAGACCTATGAGCATCGCGTTGGCCGTACCGGCCGCGCCGGTGCGACGGGCCTGGCGATCAGCCTGGTGACCCATCGCGAGCGCAGCCGTGCCGATGCGCTGGAAATGGCACAGGGCAAGCCGCTGGACTGGCAGAAGACGCCGCTGGCGACCGCCCGCCCGCCGGTGCTGCCGCAGGCCGCCATGACCACGCTGCGCATCGACGGTGGCAAGACCGACAAGCTGCGCCCCGGCGACATTCTCGGTGCGCTGACCGGCGACGCCGGGCTGGCGGCCAAGTACATCGGCAAGATCGATATCTACGCGACGCGCTCGTACGTCGCCATTGCACGCGAGCAGGCCGGCCGGGCGATCGCCCAGCTGGAGGCCGGCAAGATCAAGGGCCGCCGGTTCCGCGTGCGGAAGATGGATGTCTGAGCGGTAGAGCCGACCGTGGGTCGGCTGATCGCTTAAACGTGTGGTAGAGCCGACCGCTGGTCGGCTGCGCCTTCGTCGGGGCGTTTGAGGTGCCAGCCAGCGGCCGGCACTACGAGATGATGCATGGGCTGCCGGCCAGCGGCCGGCACAACCGGACGCGGCCGGGTCGCCGCGGATTCCGCGATCAATAGACCAGGTTGGCCAGCAGTGGGACGTCACTCGTCCAGCGTTCGCGGCCGCCGAGGCCGGCCAGTTCCACCAGCACCGCTGCACCGACCACCTCGACCTGCAGCTGACGGGCCAGCGACAACGCGGCCAGCAGGGTGCCGCCCGTGGCCAGCACGTCATCGATCACCAGCACGCGCGCGCCGGCCGGCAGGGCATCGGCGTGCACTTCAATGCTGTCCGTGCGGTATTCCAGGGTGTAGTCCTGGCGCAGCACCTTGCCCGGCAGCTTGCCCGGCTTGCGTACCGGCACGAAGCCCACGCCCAGCACCCGCGCCATGGCCGCGCCCAGGATGAAGCCGCGCGATTCGATGCCCATCACCGCCTGCAGGTTGGCATCGCGCCAGGGCGCGACCATCGCATCGATGGCCGCCGCGAAATCCGGACCATCGGCGAGCAGCGGCATGATGTCCTTGAACAGGATGCCCGGCTTGGGGAAATCGGCGATGTCGCGCAGGCGGCCGGCCCAGGCGGGCGTGGCGGAAGACTCGGTCATGGGTCTGGAAACGAACAGGGTGGCATAGGGTAAACGCTTCGGCCGGGGGCTGCCGGGCCCCGGCATCACGGCACCGCTGCGTTCCAGCGATGGCGTCGTCCGCTCACCTCGAATTCGCACACTCGTGCGATAATCGCCCTAACTGGTTGTTCACCCCGCTTCCGCGATAAGCAGCGAAGCGTCCTGCGCGCCTGGCCATGGCCAGGGACACCGGATGACACGACCAACGGTCCCCGCCACGCACGGCGCGCGCGGGCCTGACCGGTGCCGGCCGGCATCGGATTTCCTGTAGAGGTTCATGCGACGTGGACGAGAACACGAAACGGTCGGCCTTCGGCCGCACTCTGGTGGTCCTTCTTGGCATCGTGGTGATGCTGTTCGGCCTGGCGCTGCTGGTAGGCGGCATCCGTCTGGTGCAGCTCGGTGGCAGCTGGTATTTCCTGCTGATGGGCGGCGCATCGCTGCTGGCCGGCCTGCTGCTGGTCCTGCAGCGACCGCTTGGCGCGGGACTGTACGGCGTGGCGTTCATCGGCACGGTGGTGTGGGCGCTGGCCGATGCCGGGCTGGCATTCTGGCCGCTGGTCTCGCGACTGGTGATGCCTGCCGTGCTGGCGATGCTGGTGGCGCTGGCCTGGCCGACGCTCAAGCGCAGCCGCGGCGAACCCGCCGGGCGCTCCGCATACGCCGTCGCGGCACTGCTGCTGGTCGGCCTGCTCGGCACGGCGGTCTCCGCCTTCCAGCCGCGCCCGGTCGTCACCGCGCAGGGCGCGCGACCGGCCGTGGTACCGGTCGCCAAGGGGAGCGAACAACGCGACTGGATGCATTGGGGCAATACCACTGCGGGCACCCGCTTCGCCGCGCT
Organism: Stenotrophomonas sp. TWI1183; assembly: GCF_039673115.1. Classification (NCBI taxonomy): domain Bacteria; kingdom Pseudomonadati; phylum Pseudomonadota; class Gammaproteobacteria; order Lysobacterales; family Lysobacteraceae; genus Stenotrophomonas; species Stenotrophomonas sp. TWI1183. The sequence goes on along the minus strand of NZ_JBDJKZ010000003.1, from coordinate 111,225 downwards.
GGACCAGATCACCCCGGCCAATGTGGCGCAGCTGCAGGTCGCCTGGACCGCACACACCGGCGATGTGCCGCAGAGTGATGGCTTCGGTGCCGAAGACCAGCTCACGCCGTTGCAGATCGGGCAGACCCTGTATCTGTGCACGCCCCACAACCGGGTGATCGCGATGGACGTGGACAGCGGCCAGCAGCGCTGGGCCTTCGATCCCAAGGCGACCGCACCGAACTGGCAGCGCTGCCGGGGCCTGGGTTACTTCGACGCCAGGCTGCCGTTGAACGGCGTGCCCACTGTAGCGCCTGCCGCAGCGATGGCTCCTGCCGCATCATCGGCTCCTGCCGCACCGGAAGCACCGGCCGCCGCCTTGGCGGGCACCGCGCCGGCGATCTGCGAAAAACGCATCCTGATGACCTCCATCGATGCCCGCCTGTTCGCGCTCGATGCCGCGACCGGCGCGCCGTGCGCAGACTTCGGCGACAACGGCGTGGTCGACCTCAAGCGCGGCATGGGCGAGATCAAGCCCGGGTTCTACACCCTCACTGCTGCGCCGCTGGTGGCCGGTGAACTGGTGATCGTCGGCGGCCGCGTGGCCGACAACATCGAGGTCGGTGAGCCCTCCGGCGTGGTGCGCGCCTACAACGTGCGCACCGGTGCACTCGCATGGGTCTGGGATCTTTCCAAGGAAACCCCGGACGTGCCGCTGGATCCCTCGATCCATTACACCCGGGCCACCCCGAACGTATGGACCTCGATGGCCTATGACCCGCAGCTGGGCCTGGTCTATCTGCCGACCGGCAACACCACGCCGGACCAGTGGGCCGGCGAACGCACCCCGCAGGATGACAAGTACAGCTCGGCGGTGGTGGCCCTGGATGTGGCCACCGGCAAAGAGCGCTGGGTGTACCAGACCGTGCATCACGATCTGTGGGATTACGACCTGCCCGCACAGCCGACCCTGACCGATGTGCCCGATGGCAAGGGCAGCACCCTGCCCGCCCTGCTGCAGGTCACCAAGGCCGGCCAGGTGTTCATGCTCAACCGCGCCACCGGCCAGCCGATCACCGAGGTGCGCGACATCAAGGCGCCGCAGGGCAAGGCCGATGGTGAGCGTTATTCGCCGACGCAGCGCCTGTCGGTCGGCCTGCCGCAGATCGGTGCGCAGACCCTGACCGAATCGGACATGTGGGGCGCCACGCCGATCGATCAGATGCTGTGCCGCATCCAGTTCAAGGGCTTCCGTTACGAGGGCATGTTCACGCCGCCGGGCGAAGACCTCGCCCTGCAGTGGCCCGGTTCGCTGGGCGGCATGAACTGGGGCAGCGCCTCGGTGGATCCGACCACCGGCTACCTGTTCGTCAACGACATGCGCCTGGGCCTGTGGACCAAGCTCATTCCGCGCGCGGAAATGACCGAAGGCGCGGGCGGGGTGGAAATGGGCGCGGCCTCGCAGACCGGCACGCCATACGGCTCGCTGCGTGATCGCTTCCTGTCCAAGCTGGGCATCCCGTGCCAGCAACCGCCGTTCGGTACGATGTCGGCGATCAACCTGGCCACCCACGAACTGGTGTGGCAGGTGCCGGTCGGTACGGTGAAAGACACCGGCCCGATGGGCATCAAGATGGGCCTGCCGATTCCGATCGGCATGCCGACCCTGGGCGGCTCACTGGCCACGCAATCGGGCCTGCTGTTCTTCGCCGGTACGCAGGACTACTACCTGCGCGCCTTCGACAGCCGCACCGGCGAAGAAGTCTGGAAAGCACGCATGCCGGTGGGCAGCCAGGGCACGCCGATCACCTATGTGTCGCCGAAAACCGGTCGCCAGTACGTGGTGATTTCGGCCGGCGGTGCACGCCAGTCGCCGGATCGCGGTGACTACGTGATCGCCTACGCGCTGCCGATGACACGCTGAACCTCGTGCGCCACGGTCCACCGACCGTGGCGCGGCGACTTCGCTTCGCCGCGTGCAGCCCTTACCATGCACGATCACCGAGCACGAACCACCGCCATGTCTGCCGCACCTCCCAGCCGTCGTCCCAAGCGCGCCCCTGCCCCACCGCAGGATCGCGGGCTCAGCCACGAGCTGATGCAGCAGATCCAGGACAACCAGGGCGATCCGGATTTCATGACGTCCCTAGGCCGTGGCCTGGTCGTGCTGAGTGTGTTTTCACAGCACCCGCGCGAAGTGACGATGTCCCAGATCAGCACCGAGACCGGCATCTCCCGCGCGGCCGTACGGCGTGTGCTGTACACGCTGGAGAAGCTGGGCTACGTGGGCGAACAGGGCCGTGGCTTCGTCCTGCTGCCGCGCGTGCTTGGCATCGGTGGCGCCTACGTTGCCTCTTCGTCGATGACCGCCGCCGCCCAGCCGGTACTGGATGCACTGCGCGACGATGTGCATGAATCCTGCTCGCTGGGCGTGCTCGACGGTGACGACGTGCTGTATGTGGCCCGCGCCGAAACCGTGCGGATCATGTCGATCGGCCTGCGTGCCGGCAGCCGCCTGCCGGCGTACTGCACCTCGATGGGCCGCGTGCTGCTGGCAGCGTTGCCGCGCGACACGCTGGAAAGTTACCTGGAACGCAATCCGCTGCGTCCGCGTACCGAGCGTACCGTGACCCGCATGGAGGACTTCCTCGACATGCTGGATCGCGTGCGCCACGAAGGCGTCTCACTGGTGGACCAGGAGCTGGAGATCGGGCTGCGCTCGATCGCGGTGCCGGTGCATGCGCGCAATGGCACCGTGGTGGGAGCGCTCAATATCGGCACCCAGGCCGGACGGATCAGCCTGGGCGTGATGCAGTCGCAGCTGCTGCCGCGGCTGCGCGAAGCGGCACAGCGCTTGGGCAACCTGCTGCATTGACGCCGGTCAGCCGGCCTGTTCGCCGGCCTGCTCTTCGAGGATCGGCTTGGCCAGTGCGAAGGCGTGGTTGGCGGCGGGCACGCCGCAGTAGATCGCGGCCTGCAGCAGAGCTTCCTTGATCTCCTCCGGGGTGACGCCGTTGTTGCGGGCGGCGCGGATGTGCAGCTTGAACTCTTCGTCGTGGCCCAGCGCCACCATCATCACGATGGTCAACAGCGAGCGCGTATGCCGCGGCAAGCCATCTCGGGTCCAGACCGTGCCCCATGCGGTGCGCGTGATGAAGGCCTGGAACTCCTCGGTGAAATCGGTGCGTGCCTGCAGCGAGCGCTCCACGTGCGCTTCGCCGAGCACGGCGCGGCGTACGGCGAGGCCGGCTTCGTATCGTTCCTGTTCGTCCATTGTGGGGTACTCGTTCTGAGGAAGAGGCGTGCCGACCCGCGCGGGCCGGTCAGCGAAGGTGGGCGGCGAGCGCTGCGGTGAACGCGTCGGCGGATTCGATGTTGCAGATGTGGCGGCCAGGCACCGCGATGGCGTGGCCATCGGCCACGCCCTGCGCGATCGCATCGAGATCCGCCGGAGGGCATACCGGATCGTCGTCGCCGGCGATCGCCAGGGTCGGCACCGTGATGCGTCCCAACAGGCCGCGGAAGTCCGCCGTGGCCACGGCATGGCAGCAGCCGATGTAACCGGTCACGCGGGTGGCGACGAAACGCTGCAGGATGTCCTCCACCACGGCGGGCTGCGCCTGGGCGAAGGCCGGGGTGAACCAGCGCTCGGCCGTCCCCTCGCGCAGCGGCAGCAGGCCGTCGCGCTGCACCTGGGCGATGCGCGCCTGCCAGCTTTCCAGCGTGCCGATCTTGGCGGCCGTGGCGGCCACGGTCAGGGTCTGCAGGCGCGCTCCGGCGTGGACGCCCAGCCACTGCCCGGTCAGCCCGCCGATGGAGAGCCCGCAGAAATGGCTGCGCTCCACGCCCAGGTGGTCCCACAGCGCGAGCACGTCCTCGCCCAGCGCCGCGACGCTGTACGCACCCGGCGGCGCGCTGGACTGGCCATGACCACGGCGGTCGTAGCGCAGGATGCGGAACGTCGCCGACAGCGCGTCGACCTGCCGGTCCCACATGTGCAGGTCGGTGCCCAGCGAGTTGCAGAACGTCAACCACGGCGCGTCGGCCGGCCCGTCGATGCGGTAATGCAGGCGGTGCGACTCCAGCTCAAGAAACGGCATGCAACACTCCAGGCATCAGGGGGAACCGCGCTGCGCCAGCACGCGATCAATCCAGGTATCGGCCATGCCACGCCAGCTGTCCGGCGCGAACAAAGCATCCAGTTGCGTCGGCGAGAGCTGCGCGGTGACCTCGGGCATCTGCGCCAGCACCTCGCGCAGGTGCCGCGACTGCGCGAGCGCCTCGCGCGCGGCCTGTTCCACCAGCGCATGCGCGGCCGATTTACCCAGTGTCTCGGCCAGGGTGACGGCCACCGCCTCGGCGTAGAGCAGGCCACCATGGCTGTCCAGGTGATCCTGCATCCGCGCACGGTCAAGCTGCAGGCCCTGCACCACCACGGTCACCTGGGCCAGGCTGCCGGCGCACAGGCGCACGATCTCCGGCACGGTTTCCCACTCGGCATGCCACTGCCCTGCGGCGCGCTCGTGCGGCTGCGGCATCGCCACGAACAACGTGGACAACAAGCCCGGCACCCGGCTGGCCGCGGCGATCGCTGCCACGCAGCCGACCGGGTTGCGCTTGTGCGGCATCGCGGAGGAACCGCCCTTGCCCTCAGCGGCCGGCTCGAACGCCTCGGCCACTTCGGACTGCATCAGCAGCACGATATCCGTGGCGATCTTGCCCAGCGTGCCGGTCAACAGGGCGAACACGCTGCCGAACTCGGCAACGCGATCACGCGCGGTGTGCCAGGGCAAGGCCGGCACCGGCAACTGAAGCTCCTCGCCCAGCGCCTGCGCCACGTCCAGGCCGCGCGTCTGCAGCGACGCCAGCGTCCCCGCGGCGCCGCCGAACTGCAGCACCAGCGTATCGGCACGCAACGCCTGCAGGCGGCGCTGGCTGCGCTGCAGTGCATCGAGCCAGCCGGCGGCCTTCAGGCCGAAGGTCACCGGCACCGCCTGCTGCAGCAACGTGCGCCCGGGCAGGCCGGTATCGCGTTCGGCATCGGCCAACGCGCCCAGGGCATCGCACAGCCGCTGCAGGCGGTCCTGCACCCACCCCGATGCGGTACGCAGCTGCAGCACCGCGCCGGTATCGATGATGTCCTGGCTGGTCGCGGCCCAATGCACCCACCGTGCGGCCTCGGCGCTGTCCCGCGCGACCTGCGCGGTCAGCGCCTTCACCAGCGGGATGGCCGGATTGCCGGCCAGCGCGGTTGCTCGGCCCAGCGCGGGCACCTCGTACAACTCGGCCCGGCAGGCCGCTTCGATCGGACCCAGCGCGTCAGCGGGGATCACCGCACAGCGCACCTGCGCCCGCGCGAGCGCGGCTTCAACGTCGAGCATCGCCTGCAGCCGTGCGGTGTCGGTGAACACCGCATCGACCTCCGGTGCACCGAACAGGCCACCGAGCAGGGAACAGGAATCGCTCATCACGCGTCATCCATCCAGTAGAGGAGCCAGCTTACCCGCGCCCGGTCGGCGCGACATACACGCCAGCATCAGTAATCGAAGAAGACCGTTTCCCGTTCACCCTGCATGCGCACGTCCCAGTGGTACAGGCCATTGCCCTGCGCCTGTGCGATGAGGGTGGAGCGGCGCTCGGCCGGCACCAGCGCCAGGATCGGATCGTCGGCATTGCCGGGCGCATCGCTGAAATACAGCCGCGCACTGGCCGCGCGCAGCAGGCCGCGCATGAAGACCAGCACCATCAGGTGCGGCGCCTGTGCCTGCCCGCTGGGCCCTGCCACGCTGCCGGGGCGCACGGTGGTGAACGCGAAGCGGCCGTGCTCATCGGTCGGCACCCGGCCCCATCCGTCGAACGCCGGATCGTGGTCGGCGTGCCGCGGGTCTTCCGGGTGTGCATAGATGCCCTGCGCATCGGCCTGCCAGATCTCCAGCACGGCATCGGAGACCGGTACGCCCAGGCCGTCGAACACCTGCCCCTGGATCTGCACGCGTTCACCCTGCGCCTGTGCCGGTGCGATGTCGGTGCGGTACAGCGGCTCCAGGCCCAGCCGGTAGTACGGGCCCACGGTTTGCCACGGAGTGGATTGGAAACTCATCTGCTTACTCCCACACGGTCATCTTGCGGCCACGCAGGACGATATCGAAACGATAGCCCAGCGCGAACTCGTTCTCGGTGGTCTCCCAGTCGAAGGAGGACACCATGCGCGCGCGGGCCTTGGCATCGTCCACGCAGTTGTAGATCGGGTCGAACTCCAGCAGCGGATCGCCGGGGAAGTACATCTGCGTGACCAGACGTTGGCCGATGCCCTCGCCATGCAGCGAGAAATGGATATGCGCCGGCCGCCATGCGTTGAAGTGGTTGCGCCACGGATACGCACCCGGCTTGATCGTGGTGAAACGGTAACGGCCGTGCTCATCGGTAAGCACTTGGCCGGTGCCGGTGAAATTGGGGTCCAGCGGCGCATCGTGCTGATCGCCTTTGTGCAGGTAGCGGCCGGCGGCGTTGCACTGCCACACCTCGACCACGCGGTTGCGGACCGGGCGGCCGTTCTCATCCAGCACCCGGCCGCTGACTACGATGCGCTCGCCCAGCGGCTGGCCCTTGAAGCCGGCGGTCAGGTCAGCCGCGTGCTTGCCCAGGGTGATGCGGTCCAGGGTGGGCCCGGTCACTTCGGACAACGTGGCCGGCATCCGGATCGGATCGCGGCCCGGGCCGCGCAGGCGCGTGGACGCATACGGCAGGTGGATGCGGTCCGGCTGGGTGCCGGGATATAGCCTGCGGTAACCGCGCAGGTCAGTGGGATCGCTCATGGCGTACTCCGATTGGCGGGCGGCCGGAAGACCGCGGCTGTGGTGCTACGGCACGCTGCCACGCGGAGGCGACAGCGGCCGTGAAGCGTAGGAAAGGAAGACGGATTCAGACGCGCTCGATCGCCAGCGCCACGCCCTGGCCGACACCGATGCACATGGTGGCCAGGCCGCGTCGGCCGCCGCTGGCCTCCAGCTGGCGCAGCAGCGTGAGTGCGAGCCGCGCACCGCTCATGCCAAGCGGATGACCGATCGCGATGGCGCCGCCGTTGGCGTTGACGTGCGCGGCATCGTCGGGGAGCCCGAACTCGCGCAGGCAGGCCAGCCCCTGCGAGGCGAACGCCTCGTTGAGTTCGATCGCGTCGAAATCGGCGATGCCCAGCCCGAGCCGGCCCAGCAGGCGGCGAGTGGCCGGCACTGGGCCCATGCCCATGATCGCCGGCTCCACGCCGGCACTGGCAAAGCCGAGGATGCGCGCACGCGGCGTCAGCCAGAGCGCCTTCACCTGCGCACCGGACGCCAGCAGCAGCGCCGCGGCCCCATCGTTGATGCCCGAGGCATTGCCGGCGGTGACGGTGCCGGGCTGACGGAACAGTGGCTTGAGCTTGCTCAACGCCTCGATCGTGGTGTCGGCGCGCGGGTGTTCGTCGTACGCCACGCGCACGCTTTCGCCACGTTTGCGACCCGGCGCGTCGACTGCGACGATCTCGCCCTCGAAGAACCCGCGCTGCTGGGCCGCGGCGGTGCGCTGCTGGCTGCGCAGCGCGAACGCATCCTGGTCCTCGCGCGAAATCGCGTAGCGCTCGGCGACGTTTTCCGCGGTCTGGCCCATGGTTTCCACGCCGTGCAGCTCGCGCAAGCGCGGGTTGATGAAGCGCCAGCCCATGGTGGTGTCCTCCAGGGTCTGATCCCGCGCGAACGCGGCACCCGGCTTACCCATCACCAGCGGCGCGCGCGACATCGATTCGACCCCGCCGGCGATGGCCAGCCCAAGCTCGCCGGTGGCGATACCGCGGGACACCGTGCCGATCGCATCCAGGCCCGAGCCACACAACCGGTTGACGGTGCTGCCCGGCACGCTGACCGGCAGGCCGGCCAGCAGCAGGCTCATCCGCGCGACGTTGCGGTTGTCTTCGCCGGCCTGGTTGGCGCAGCCCAGGTAGACCTCCTCGATCAGCGCCGGGTCCAGCTGCGGATGACGCGCCAGCAGCGCCTTGATCGGGAGCGCGCCCAGGTCGTCGGCACGGATGCCGGAGAGCGCCCCGGCGTAGCGGCCGATCGGGGTGCGGATACCATCGACGATATAGATGTCCTGCAGGCTCATGTCAGGCTCCTTCACTCATCTGCAGCGGCAGGCCGGTCAGCTCGCGCAGCTGCGCCAGCGTCACCCCGTCGACCATCTCCAGCACGGTCGCGCCGTCCTTGCCCAGGTCGAACACGGCGACATCGGTATAGACCCGCGAAACGCAGCGCAGGCCGGTCAGCGGATAGCTGCATTCGGCCACCAGCTTGCTCTGGCCCTGTTTGGTGAGCAGGTCCATCATCACGAAGACCTGCTTCGCACCGATCGCCAGATCCATCGCGCCGCCTACCGCGGGAATCGCATCGGCGGCACCGGTGCTCCAGTTGGCCAGGTCGCCCTGCGCCGATACCTGGAACGCGCCGAGCACGCAGATGTCCAGGTGGCCGCCACGCATCATCGCGAACGAATCGGCATGGTGGAAATAGCAGCCCCCGGTCAGCAGGGTCACCGGCTGCTTGCCGGCGTTGATCAGGTCCGGATCCTCCTCGCCATGCGCAGGCGCCGGGCCCATGCCGAGCAGGCCATTCTCCGACTGCAGGAAGATTTCCTTGTCGGCCGGCAGGAAGTTGGCCACCGTGGTCGGCAGTCCGATGCCGAGATTGACGTAGGCACCTTCGGGGATGTCACGCGCGACGCGCGCGGCCATCTGTTCGCGGCTGAGGCGGTTCATGCGCGGTCTCCTGCAGCGGTGGACGCGGGCAGTTCGACCACCCGTTGCACGAAGATGCCCGGGGTCACGACCGCCTCGGGGTCGAGTTCACCGAGTGGCACGACCGACGACACCTGCACGATCGCACAGCGCGCGGCCATCGCCATCAGCGGACCGAAATTGCGCGCGGTCTTGCGGTAGACCAGGTTGCCCCAGCGGTCGCCGTGGTGGGCCTTGATCAGCGCGAAGTCGGCATGCAGCGGGTACTCGAGCACGTAATGGCGGCCATCGATCTCGCGGGTTTCCTTGCCCTGCGCAAGCTCGGTGCCATAGCCGGTCGGGGTGAAGATCGCCCCCAGCCCCGAGCCGGCCGCATGGATGCGCGCGGCCAGGTTGCCCTGCGGCACCAGTTCCAGTTCGATCTCGCCGGCGCGGTAGGCCGCGTCGAAATGCTGCGAATCGGCCTGGCGCGGGAACGAACAGATGATGCGGCGCACGCGCTTGTGCCTGATCAGCGCGGCCAGCCCGCTGTCACCGTTGCCGGCGTTGTTGTTGATGATGGTCAGCCCGCGCGCGCCCTGCGCGATCAGGGCATCGATCAGCGCGTCAGGCATGCCGGCGGTACCGAACCCGCCGATCATCACCGTGGCGCCGTCGTGGATATCGGCCACCGCTGCGTCAGCGCTGGCCACGGTCTTGTCGATCACTGCATTGCTCCTTGCCACGCACTGCGATGCGCGGCCACGTGCGGGAAGACTCTGGAAAGGACCATGGTGCGCAGCGCAGCGCGTACGGTCAATCCGATATTCGGCCACTTGATTCGATAATCGCACATCATTGTGATTCTCCTGCCGGGCTCAGATACGCGTCTGGCCCACGCCCACGCGCAGCCCAAGGCAGGCCCACGCGGCGAGGGCCAGCGGCAGCGCGCACAGCACGTACAGCGCCGCCGGCGACCAACCCGCATCGACCAGCAGGCCCACGCTCAACGGCGAGAGAATCGCGCCGACGCGCCCGATCCCGATCGCCCAGCCGAGCCCGGTGGTGCGCACGTCCGCGGCGAACACCACCGGCGCGGCGGCATACAGGCCGGCCATCGCCCCGAACAACGCTGCGCCGATCACGAAAGCGATCGGGAAGGCGATCTCCAGGCGGGTGTTGAAGCCGGCGAACAACAGCATCGCCAGCATGGCCAGCACCAGGCTGGCGGCGGTCAGCCGCGACAGCGCCCAGCGCGAGGCGAGCCAGCCGAACAGACTGCCGCCGACGATGCCACCGAGGTTGAGCAGCACCCCGCCGGTGATGCCCTGCTGCGCCGAGACGCCGGCGGACACCAGCAGTTTCGGCGTCCAGCTCAGCACGAAATAGAACGCGAACATGTGCAGGAAGAACGCCATCGCGATCAGCACCGCCACCCGCCGCAGATCGCCGACGAACAGCGCCGCATAGCCCTTGCGCCCGTCGGCACGCACCGGCACCGGCGGCAAGGCCTGCAGGGTCGGCATCCGCATGCGCGCCAGCAGCGCATTGAGCCGCGGCAACGCATCCTTCGGCCGACGCGCGACCAGGAAATCCAGCGATTCGGGCAGGCAGGCGATCACCAGCGGGATGCACAGCAGCGATGCACCGGCACCGATCAGGAACACGCTGTGCCAGCTGAAGTGCTCCAGCATCCACGCGGCCAGCAGGCCGCCGAGCGTGGCCCCGATGGGATACCCGGTCGCCTGCATCGCCACCGCCGTGCTGCGCCATTTCGCATTGGCATACTCGGCCGTGATCACCCCTACCCCGGCCAGCATGCCGCCGATGCCGATGCCGGTGAACACACGCAGTGCGGCGAGCTGCCAGGCGTTGGCGGCCAGCGCGGATGCAGCCATGCCCACGGTCAGGATCACCAGGCAGAGCATGATCATCGACCGGCGGCCCCAGCGGTCGGCCAGCGGCGCGAGCAGGAACGAGCCCAGCGCCATTCCGACCAGGCCGGCACTCAGCATGATGCCCAGCACCTTGCCCGACAGCCCCCAGTCGGCGGATACGTGCGGCGCGGTGAACGCCATCACCATCACATCGAAGCCATCGAGCATGTTCAACAGCACGCAGATCGCGATGGCGGTCCACTGGAAGGGACTCATCCGCTCGAGCACGAGCGGGGAAGCGGAGGCGGTGGCATGGCTCATACAGGGATCCTGCGACGACGTGGTGCGGAAAGCGTCCGGCGGGGAGGTCTCAATGACCGGCCTGGCTGGAAGCGTGGATGACCTGGAGCACCGACTGCAGCTGTTCGACCTCGACCTGCCCCGGCGCCGAGGGCGTGCCGATCATGCCGAAGGTCAGCGCCTGGCCGAAGGTTTCACCGGCCAGCCGCGAGACCACGCCGGTGCCGCCCATGGACATGGTCAGCAGGGGCTTGGTGCTGCGCTGGCGCACCTGCCAGGTGGCATCCAGCAGCGTCAGCACATCGCCTGCGTCCTGCGGCATCACCGCGATCTTCAACACATCCGCGCCCATCGCGTCCTGCCGCAGCAGCCGCGCGATGATCTCCTCGCGCGCGGGCGTGGCATGGAAGTCGTGGCTGGACATCACCACCTTGACCCCGGTCTTGTGCGCCTGCGCGACCAGTGACGCCACAAGGGTGGGATCGCGGAACATCTCCACATCGATCAACTGGGCGAAGCCACCGCGCAGCAGCGTGGCGTACAGCGCCGCATAGTCCGCGTCGCGGATGGGCTTGCTGCCGCCTTCGGCCTGGGTGCGGAAGGTGACGATCATCGGCTTGCCGTCCAGCGTGCGCGCGATGCGCTTGCCGAGCGCAACCAGCGCCTTGCCGTCGGTGGCGATGTCCAGGTAATCGATGCGCCATTCGGCCAGGTCGGTCGACGGGCTGGCGGCGATCGCGGCGGCCTGCTGAAGCGCGAGCTCGGCGGTGGCGCCGGTGATCGGCACGATGGTGCGCGGCGCGCCTTCGCCGATGCGCAGTGCACCGACCTGCAACGGCGTCACCGCTGGCGGCGCGGCCTGCGCGACGGATGCCATGCCGCCCAGCACGGCGGCCAACAGATAGGGGGTGAGTGCGCGCATCAGAAGGTGACCTTGGTCTGTACACCCAACGCCCAGGCGTTGTCGGTGCGGGTATAGGCGAACGTGCCGGGATTGACGATGTACTGCACGTCCGGGCGGATCATCAGCCAGGGCGTGACCTGGATGCTGTAGGACAGTTCGAACAGTTCTTCGGCCTGGCTGAGCTGGTACAGCGGCGAATCGCCCGGCACACCCATGCCGACGAGATCGGCGCGGCGCGCATCGACCAGGCGGCGGTTGATGTCCGCACCGACGTACCCCAGCGCGATGCTGTCCTGCGCGCGCGAGCCGATGCCCTGGTAGACGCCGCCCAGCGCGTACCAGCGACGGATCTGCGCGGTATCGGTGTCGGACACCATGTACTGCGCGAACGCGGTCAGCCCGCGCTGCGGATCACCTGCTTCGCGGGTCAGGCGCTGCTCGGCCAGCAGGTAGGCGCCGTGGCGTCCCGTGGTCGGCGAGGTATCCAGGCCACGCTGGTTGACCCGCGAGGTGTCGTAGTAGCCGCCGAACTTGTACACGCCCGGATGGGTGCCGACCTTGTCCGGGGTCCAGGTCACTTCCAGCGGGAACAGCGAACCGGTGGTACCCGACACGAACGGACGGAACGCGTTGCGTTCGATGTTGCCGCCGAGGTTCGGGTTGACCTGGAACCAGCCGGTGCGCACGTTCAACGCCGGGCTGACCTGCTGGGCCACTTCACCGCCCCAGCGTGCCGTGGGGTAGTTGTACCAGCCGCTGTTGCCGGACATGGCCAGCGGATGCGCGCAGAAGGCCGCGTTGACGAAGTGGGTCAGCAGGCTGTGCAGGCCGAACTGGTTGCCCATCGCGTAGTAGCCCAGCTTGAAATACGACTGGCCCGCGTTGAAGGTCTGGTCGTAGCTGGCTTCGGTGAGGCGGGTGTACTGGCCACCGTAGGCTTCCTGGATCGGGAAGCGGTTGCCGACCAGATCGGCCGAGGTGCTGTTGCCGCGACGGTCATTGAGCGTGACGTGGAACGCTCCGCCGCTCCAACCGGCCAGCGTGCCCATGTCCAGATCGATGCCCACGCGCACCTGCTGGGCATAGCGCGCGCCGGTACGGCCGTAACCGCCGTCGACCACGCCCATGGCTTCGCCGACATAGTCGCCGCGGAAGCGGATGCCGCGTTCGTCCAGCGCGGTGCGGGTGCCGCCCCAATCGCCGGTAAGGGTGGTGCCGTCGTAGCGGTTGGCGCTCTGCGCGGTGGCCAGCGCCGGGCACAGCAGCGCAGCGGCGGCCAGCGTGGACAGGGAGGTTCGGATCAGGGCAGCCATGGGTATCTCTCGTAGGGGGATCAGCGCAGCGACAGCGGCGCGCTGAGGGGCGACGTCGCGCCCAGTGCGGAGGTCGCGGTGGCGGTCACGGTGGCGATGTCGGCCGCCTCGCCGTTGGCCGGCAGCGCCAGCGTGAACCGGCCCTGCCCCTGCGCATCGGTGATCGCTTCGACCGTGCCGAGCAGGCGTTCGGCTTCGCGACCGTGGGGGGCGCGGTTGCCGAAGACCTCCAGCTGATAGCGCTCCCCGGGCACGCCCTCGAATACCCCCTGCACCATGCGCGCTGCACCCTTGCCCTGCACGGCCTGCAACGTCGGCGCGGCCTGGCCGAGATTGGGGGCCGGCTGGCACTCGGCCTGACCCGGCGCGGTGCAGATGCGCGCGCGCTTGGCGGGATCGCTGTCCACCCCGCGCCCGCGCGAACCGACGAAGTTCGCATGTTCCAGCCCGGGTACGCCGAATACGATGGCGCCGCGCGGCTGGCCCTGGGCGCAGGCACCCCCGGCCTCACAGCGCTCGATCCTCAGCCCGTTGTCGAAGAGGCGGTTGGCGCTGAAGCGGTTCGGTGCGCTGACCGGCTGCGGTCGCACTGCGATGCCGATGCCATTGCCGGTGATCGTGTTGCCATCCACCACGTTTTCGCTGCCGGTGATGCTCAGCCCGATCGAATTGCCGGTGAACGTGTTGGCCGCGATGTAGTTGCGGTTGCCCCAGTTGATCTGCAGGCCATCGGAGTAATCGACGAAACGGTTGCGCACCACGGTGTTGTCATTGCCCCACAGGATCTCGATGCCCTGCGACGGTTCGGGATTGGCGGCGGTGGACTGGAACAGGTTGTCGGCCACCAGGTTCCAGGCCGCACCGCGGGTCAGCTCAAGCCCATCGCCGTTGTCCACGAACTGGTTGCGCACGATCCGGTTGTGCACCGTGGTGGTGGCGGTGGACTGGCCTTTGCCGTCGTCGCCGGTCAGCATGATCCCGGCACCGCCCTTGTTGGCGACGATGCGGTTGTCGTGGATCTCGCTGTGGCTGCTGCGGTTGATCAGCACGCCGATGCAGAAATCGCGGATCTCCAGCCCGGTCAGCTCAACACCGCGGGTATCACGCAGGACCAGCCCCGGCAGCGTGGTGGTACGCACGTTGGTGCCGGACTGGCCGGGTTCGGCCCCCGGGCAGGCATCGGTCCCGGTGCCGGTGACATAGGCCGAGCCGTCGATGGCGACGTACTGGCCTTCGCGCGCCAACGGCGTGCCGACGATCTGCACCGGTCCGACGATCTCCGGCAGCGGCGTGGCCGGACGGATCACGTAGGGGGCGTTGCCCACCGCGGCGATCTCGATCCGGTAGCGCCCCGGCGCCTGGTTGGCGGTGCTGATCGCCCAGCGCAGCGAGCCAGGGTTGGCATCATCGGCATAGCGCTCGACCCGCAGCACCTCCAGCGACGTGCGCGCGGGCTCGGCCTGGAAGGCCTGCGCCAGCGACGGCAGCACGGCAAGCAGGGACAGGGACACAACAGACAGACGGCAACGCATGCGCATACTCCGCACAGGGAAGGGAACTCCTGCGGTCTTCCCCTGCACCTGGCTTCAGTACCGGTTCGGCACTGCCCTCGCCCGCCAGAGGTGGATCGCTTGGAACGGGATTGAAAGTAGGTTTATCGCACTGCACCATTCAAGTGCGTTTATCGACTATGCGTGCGATTATCGAACAATGCCCGTACGACCATTGTCGTAGAAGCGGCCGCGACGACGCCCACGGCCCTGCTGCAGCGAGGCTGCGACAGCGCGATCAGCGAGGGAATCAGGTGTGGCCGGCGGCATCCACTGCGCCGCCCCGGGAGTCCTTACGAGCTGCAGGACAGCATCGAGCAGCCGGCCTTCTCACGCGCCCACTCGGGCCGCTTGCCTGCGAAGTGCTCGCGCCCGGGCTGCACGTCATAGGGGTGGCGCAGCACCTCCAGCAACGTATGCACGCCACCGAGGTCACCCTGCTCCGCCCGTTCGATCGCCTCCTGGGCCAGCCAGTTGCGCAGCACGTAGACCGGATTGGCACGGCCCATCTGCTGCTGCCGCGCCTGCACACTCAAGTCATCGGCACGCAGGCGCGCCGCATACTGCTGCAGCCACGCCTGCAGTGACGGCAGCACCGCTTCGCGGCGTGCCGGGCTGTAGAAGGCCTCCTCCAGCACCGCCACGGAAGGCGACGCGGGATCGAGCGCCATCAGGCCGCGGAAAGCGAGGGTCATGTCCATCTCGCCCTCGTGCAGGATCTCCAGCCAGGCCGCCATCAACGCCACATCGGCATCGCGGCAGCGGTCCAGGCCCAGCTTCGCGGCGATATCGGCGCGCTCGCAGTCGGCATGCACCTGCTGGAAGCGCGCCAGCCCGTCGTGCAGCGGCGTGACATCCTCGAACAGCGGCGCCAGCGCCTGTGCCAGCCGGGTGAGATTCCAGTACGCCACCTGCGGCTGCGTGCCGAAACGATAGCGTCGCCCCTGCGCGTCGGTGGTGTTGGGCGTCCACTCCGGATCGTAATCCTCGACCCAGCCATACGGGCCGTAATCGATGGTGAGCCCGAGAATGGACAGGTTGTCAGTGTTCATCACCCCGTGGACGAAGCCGACCCGCATCCAGTGCGCGACCAGCACCGCAGTGCGTTCGCAGATCTCGGCGAACCAGCGTGCATGGCGCGCGTCGCCCAGCTCGGCGAGCGCAGGAAAATCCCGCGCTATGCAGACATCGGCGAGTTGCCGCAGCAGCGCGGTGTCGCCGCGCGAGGCCGGCAGCTCGAAGGTGCCGAAGCGGATGAAGGACGGCGCGACGCGGCAGACGATCGCACCCGGTTCGGCCTCGGGGTGGCCGTCATAGAACATGTCGCGCACGACGTCATCACCGGTCCCGACCAGGCTCAATGCGCGCGTGGTCGGCACGCCGAGATGATGCATCGCCTCGCTGCAGAGGAACTCGCGGATCGACGAACGCAGCACCGCGCGTCCGTCGGCACCGCGCGAGTACGGCGTGCGCCCGGCGCCCTTCAACTGCAGTTCCCAGTGCGCACCGTCCGGCGTGAGCAGTTCGCCCAGCGAGATCGCGCGGCCATCGCCGAGCTGCCCCGCCCAATGCCCGAACTGATGGCCACCATAGTTGGCCGCCCACGGTGCCATGCCGGCATACAACGCATTGCCGCCGAACACCCGCGCGAAATCGGCGCTCTCGATCAGGTCCTCGCCCATGCCGAGCAGTGCGGCCACCTCCGGCGAGTACGCCAGCAGCCGGGGTGCCGCGACCGGGGTCGGCATCACCGACGACCACGCGGCCTCGCGCACTTCACGCACGCGCGGGCCGGTTTCCGGGTCGCCGGGCAGGTCACGGATGAAGCGATTGTCGAAACGCAGGGGCTGGGTGCTCATCGGTATGAAATGGGGAAAGCCAGGCTGCCCCGCAAGCTCAGCGCGAACCGCCGCCGAGGTTCAACGGACCACCGCGTTCCACCGCACGCTGGTACCCCGGGCGCTGCTCGATCCGCGCCAGGTACGCCTGCAGCCGTGGGTAGGCGGCCATGTCGCCACCGCGCGCGGCGGCGGCCTGGATCGGGAAACTCATCTGGATATCGGCGGCAGTGAAGCGCTCACCCGCGAACCACGGCGACTGACCAAGCTCGCGCTCCATCCAGTCCATGTGCAGCTTCACCTGCGGACCGACGAAGCCCTTCATCACCTTGTCGGCGATCGAGCGCGCGATCGGCTTGGCGAAGAACGGCATCGGCGCCTTGCGCAGCCGCGCGAACACCAGCGTCATCACCAGCGGTGGCATCGCCGAGCCTTCGGCGTAGTGCATCCAGTAGCGGTAGCGCACGCGCTCGGGCGCCTGCGCCGGCATCGGCTCGGGCGAGAACTGGCGGCCACTGTCGTAGCGATCGGCCAGGTATTCCAGGATCGCGCCGGATTCAGCGAGGACCAGCGCGTCGTCCTGCAGCACCGGGGACTTGCCCAGCGGGTGCACATCGCGCAACGCCTGCGGCGCCAGCCAGGTCTTGGGGTCGCGCTGATAGTTGACGACCTGGTACGGCAGGCCCAGCTCTTCGAGCATCCACAGCACGCGCAGCGAGCGCGAGTGGTCCAGATGGTGCACCTTGATCATCGACGGTTCCGCAGGGTCAAAGCGGCATCGTAACCGGGCGGCCGGGAGGATGACGTCGTCAACACAGTCTGCGTCGACCAGGGCCGAATGCCGCCCAATAAAAAACGCCGGAAGCTTTCGCTTCCGGCGTTTTAGGCGACCTTACGGTAGCGGGGGGTCGATTAGACCGCCTGCACCTGGTCAGCCTGCATACCCTTCTGGCCCTGGACGGCGACGAACGTCACCTTCTGGCCTTCCTGCAGCGACTTGAAGCCGGTGCCCTGGATCGCGCGGAAATGCACGAAGAGGTCCGGGCCGCTTTCCGGGGTGATGAAGCCGAAGCCCTTGGCGTCGTTGAACCACTTCACGGTGCCCTGCTGACGATCAGACATGTACTAACTCCTGAAACAATAGTTGAAATAATCGCGGCCGCCGCGTATCGGAGCCGAGACTGAGTTGCAGGCGTTGGTAAAGCGGATCGATGAGCAGATCGTGAGATCAACTGCACCAGGCCACGATTCACGGTGACCCTAGCAAACACAGTGTGGGTGACGATACTCGTGTTTTACCGAAAAAGCGATAGCTGGTTTATTCAGCCATCCCCCCTTCTCGCCTGACAGGACAAGGGGTCGGGCGATCTTACACGAAATCCCACCCCCTATTCAGATTTTTCCTACCTTAAGATCAGCCAAATGACCGATGCCCCTCCCCCTAAAGTTCACATCTGGGTGGACGCCGACGCCTGTCCGGCCGTCATCAAGGAGATCCTGTTCCGCGCGGCCGAACGCGCCGGGATCGAGATGACCCTGGTCGCGAACCACTGGCTGCGGACGCCGCCGTCCCGTTTCATCCGCTCGATCCAGGTACCGCCGGGGCTGGACGTGGCCGACAGCGTGATCGTGGAACGGGTTCAGCCCGGCGATCTGGTCGTCACGCAGGACATCCCGCTGGCGGCGCTGGTGCTGGACAAGCACGCGGTCGCGCTGAACCCGCGCGGCGAGCTGTACACCCCCGACAACATGGCCGAGCGGCTGTCGATGCGCAATTTCATGGAGGAACTGCGCGGCTCGGGCATCCTGACCGGCGGACCGGCGCCCCTGCACGCGCGCGACAAGCAGGCCTTCGCCGCGCAGCTGGACCGTTGGCTGGCCAAGCGTTAAGGCTGATGAACCGTTATCACCCTGATGAACCGTCAGCAGGCGGAGGGTCCGGCGTGGAAGGGGTCCGACGTGGCTGAGGGCCCGCTGTAGGTAGTGCCGGCCGCTGGCCGGCTCCTCCGTAGCACCCGGTGACCACAGGACCGACCATGGACCCCGGCAGCCGGCCAGCGGCCGGCCCTACAGGTGAAGCGACAGGCCGCTGGAGAACGTTCGCCGCTCCCCGGTCAACGGGTCATCGAACGCCAGTTCCTTGGCCAGCAGCTGCAGCCGCACCCCCGCCGGCGCATCCGCGAGCAGCTCCGGGTACAGATCGTCGCCCAGGATCGGCGCGCCCAGTCCTGCCATGTGCACGCGCAGCTGGTGCTTGCGGCCGGTGACCGGGTGCAGCCGGTAGCGCCAGACCGGTCCAGCGCCGTCGATCACCTCGACGCGGGTCCGCGCATTGGGCTCACCGGGCACCTCGGCCATGCGGAAGAACGGCTCGCCGGGGACCAATCGGGTATGCCGCTCCAGCGGGAACGGAAATTCGGGCAGTCCCGGCGCCAGCGCCTCGTACACCTTGTCGATCCGGCGCTCGCGGAACAGCCGCTGGTAGGCATCACGACTGTCCGGCCGGGTCGAGAACAGCACCAGCCCGGCGGTCAGCCGGTCCAGGCGGTGCAGCGGCACCAGGTCGCGGTTGCCGGTGCGCGCCACCAGCCGGGCCAGCAGCGTCTCGCGCACGTAGCCCCCGGCCGGGGTGACCGGCAGGAAGTGCGGCTTGTCGGCCACCAGCAGGTGCGCGTCCTGGTGGACGATGGCCTCCACGAACGGAATCACCGGCTCATCGGCCACTTCACGGAAATACACGATCTCCAGCCCGACCTGCCAGGCATCATCCGGCCGCAGCGCCCTGCCCTGCACATCCTGCACCCGCCCGCGGGCGAACCGGTCCACCCACTGCGCGCGGTCGATGCGAGGGAAGCGCGCGCACAGCCCGTCCAGCAGGCTGGGCCAGTCGCCGGGCGGCAACTGCAGGCGGCTGGGCGCGGGGGCAGCGAGGATCGGATCGGACGGACTCATGGCGAACCATTATCATGGCGCTCTTTGTTTCAGGTATCCCCATGGCCCTCACCGCCACCATCCGCAAGGCCGAACTGCAGATCAGCGACATGGACCGCGGCTATTACGCCAGCCACACGCTGACGCTGGCCCAGCACCCGTCCGAGACCGATGACCGCCTGATGGTGCGCCTGCTCACCTTCGCGCTGAACGCCGATGACCGGCTGGAATTCGGCCGCGGCCTGAGCGTGGACGACGAGCCGGACCTGTGGCGCCGCGATTACACCGGCGACGTCGAACTGTGGATCGAACTGGGCCAGCCCGACGAGTCGCGCCTGCGCAAGGCCGCCGGCCGCGCGCGTGCGGTGCAGCTGGTCACCTACGGTGGCCGCGCCGCCGATATCTGGTGGGACCGCAACGCCTCCGCGCTGAAGAAGCTGTCCACGCTGGAAGTGATGGACCTGCCGGGCGAGTTCGTCACCGAATGGGGCGCGCAGATCGAACGCACGATGCAGTGGGACGTGCAGATCCAGGACGGCGAAGTGCAGTTGACGTCCGACAAGGCGCAGCTCAGCGTCATCCCGACCTGGCGCAAGCAGAAGCCGCAGGCGTGAGTGTGATCCGCTGCGACGTGCTGGTCATCGGGGCCGGTGCGGCCGGGCTGATGTGCGCGCTCACGGCGGGCCGGCGCGGACGCATCGTGCAGGTGATCGACCACGCCAACAAGGTCGGCAAGAAGATCCTGATGTCCGGCGGCGGGCGCTGCAACTTCACCAATACCGGCACCACGGCGGCCAACTTCCTGTCGGCCAACCCGCACTTCTGCAAATCCGCGCTGGCCCGCTATACGCCCTGGCATTTCATCGAGATGGTGGAGCGGCACGGCATCGCGTATCACGAAAAAGAGCTGGGCCAGCTGTTCTGCGACATCTCCTCCAAGCAGATCGTGAAGATGCTGGTGGACGAATGCCAGGCCGCCGGCGTGCAGATCCGCACCGACTGCGGGGTGCAGAAGGTGGAGCGCGGCGCGGACGGCTTCCACGTGCACACCGCGCAGGGGCATTTCCATGCCGCCTCGCTGGTGGTGGCCACGGGCGGCCTGTCGATCCCGAGCATGGGTGCGACCGGCTTCGGCTATGAGCTGGCCCGCCAGTTCGGCCATGAGGTCCTGCCGACCCGCGCCGGGCTGGTGCCGCTGACCCTGAGCGGCAAGCACCAGGAGCGCTTCAATGACCTCAGCGGGGTGGCGCTGCCGATCACGGCGCGCTGCAACGACGTCGAGTTCCGCAATTCCATGCTGATCACCCACCGCGGCATCAGCGGCCCGGCGATCCTGCAGATCTCCTCGTACTGGCAGCCCGGCGACGAGCTGCGGCTGGACCTGCTGCCCGGCCAGGACGCGCTGGAGTGGCTGCGCCGGATGAAGGCCGAGCGCGGTGCCGCCGAGCTGCGCACGGTGCTGTCCGAGGTGCTGCCGCGCCGGCTGGCGCTGCGCCTGTGCGAGCACTGGCTGCCGGATCGGCTGGTGCGCCAGATCGACGAACCGCAGCTGCGCCAGGCGGCCGATCTGCTGCAGAATTTCCCGCTGGTGGCCAGTGGCACCGAGGGATACCGTACCGCCGAGGTGACGCTGGGCGGGGTCGACACCCGCAAGGTGTCCTCCAGTACATTTGAATCCCAATTGGTTCCCGGCCTGCACTTTATTGGGGAAGTGCTGGACGTGACCGGCTGGCTGGGCGGCTACAACTTCCAGTGGGCCTGGGCCTGTGGCCATGCCGCGGGCAGCGTGGCCTGAGCCGGAACGAACGTTCCGTGATCGGCTGCCGTTTGCCGCATGGACGTAGTCACACGCATCGTGTATCAAGTTTGCAGTCCGGGGAGTAGTGAATGCAGAACGCGAATGACATGACGGTCCGCCTGCTGATCGTGGACGACAGCGGCGAGAACGCCGAGACCATCGTCAGCACGCTGCGCAACAGCGGCATCGCGGTGCGCCCGACGCGCCCGCAGCACAGCGAGGAACTGGCCCAGGTGCTGGGCACCCAGCCGATCGACCTGGTGCTGGTCACCGCCGCGCAGAGCATCCCGCTGCTGCAGGTGACCCAGCAGATCGCCGCCAGTGGCAAGGACATCCCGATGATCCTGCTGGCCGAATCGATCAACGAAAACGAGTGGGTCGAGGCCGGCGCCAACGGCATCCGCGCCATTGCCCTGCGCCACCGCCCCGAGCACCTGCTGGCGGTGGTCCGCACGGAATGGACCGATCTGCATGCGCGCCGCGGGCTGCGCCGGATCGAGGCGCAGATGCGCGAGACCGAGCGCCGCTGCGACGCGCTGATCTCCTCCTCGCGCGATCCGATCGCCTACGTCCATGAAGGCATGCACATCCGGGCCAACGAGGCCTACCTGGAGATGTTCGGCTACGAGACCTTCGACGACGTGGAAGGCATCTCGCTGCTGGACATGGTCGCCCCGCAGCACGTGGACGGCTTCAAGCAGCTGCTCAAGTCGATGAGCAAAGGCGATGCCCCGCCCCCGCAGTACCAGGTGGATGCGCGCAACCAGGACGGCGCGGTGTTCCCGGCGACGATGGAGTTCACCCAGGCCAGCTACGAGGGCGAGTCCTGCCTGCAGGTGGTGTTCCGCCGGCGCATGGAATTCGACCCGGAGCTGGCGCGCGAGGTCGAAGACCTGCGCCAGCGCGACCAGGTCACCGGCCTGCTCAACCGCCCGACCTTCATGCTGCACGTCGAGAACGCGGTCGCCCAGGCCGGCCGCAGCGAAGGCCGTTTCGGCCTGCTGCTGATCGAGCCGGATCACTACGCGCGCCTGCTGCCGGAGATCGGGCTGGACTCGGCCGATGCGCTGATCGGCGCCCTCGCCCGCGTGCTGGCCCAGTCCGTCGGCGACAGCGCCCAGGTAGCCCGCTTCGGCGAACACAGCTTCGCGGTGCTGACCGAGGGCGCGTATGCGCAGACCGTCGCGTTGGCCGATCAGATCCGTGACGCCTTCGCCGCGCAGGTGTTCAGCATCGGCGAGCGCTCGGCCACGGTCACGGTCAGCGTGGGCGGCGTGCAGGTCGGCGAGAAGATCGCGAGCATCGGCCAGGTACTGGCCCGCGCGACCGAGTGCACGCAGGCCGCACTGGAGCTGGGCAACACCACGCGGGTATTTGACCCGGCCGCGGTGGACCGCGTGGAGGAAGAGCGCATCCAGCACTGGGTGGCACGCATCCGCCA
This sequence comes from Stenotrophomonas sp. TWI1183, assembly GCF_039673115.1. Lineage (NCBI taxonomy): Bacteria > Pseudomonadati > Pseudomonadota > Gammaproteobacteria > Lysobacterales > Lysobacteraceae > Stenotrophomonas > Stenotrophomonas sp. TWI1183. Next base: position 88,551 of record NZ_JBDJKZ010000003.1, on the reverse strand, counting down.
GGCGCTGGAAGGCGATGGTTTCCAGCTGCATTACCAGCCCGTGCTCAACCTGCAGGGCGAGGCGCTGGAGCTGTACGAGGCGTACCTGCGCCTGGAGCACAACGGCGAGCTGCTCAGCCCGACCGCATTCCTGGGCATCGCCGAGGATCACGGCCTGCTGGCCGACATCAACCGCTGGGTGGTCACGCACGCGATCGGCATGCTCGCCGCGCGAAGCCGCGAGGGCCATGTCACCCACATGATGGTCAAGATCACCCCGGAGTCGTTCAACGATCCGCAGATGATCGCCACCCTGCGCCGCGAACTGCAGGCCCAGGGCGTGCCGGGCGAACAGCTGTGGCTGCACGCGCCGGAGGCCAAGGTGTTCACCCATCTGCGCAACGCGCAGCAGTTCCTGGCGGCGGTCGCGCCGCTGGGCTGCCGGATCGGCCTGGAGCAGTTCGGTTCGGGGCTGGATTCGTTCCAGCTGCTGGCGCATTTCCAGCCTCAGTTCCTCAAGCTGGACCGCGATTTCACCTGCGATTTCGCCAGCACCCGCGAACACAGCGAGAAGATCACCGAGATCACCGCGCGTGCGCAGGCGGCCAACATCCAGACCATCGCCGAGTTCGTCGCCGATGCCAATTCGATGAGCCTGCTGTTCAGTGCCGGCGTGGATTACGTGCAGGGCGAGTTCGTCGGCCCCGCCGGCCCGGCAATGAATTTCGATTTCAGCTGAGGGGGAGCGTCACGACCAACGGTCGTGACCCACCGGTCATGCGGTGCGGGGGCGGATCATGCGGTGCGGGGCGGCGCGACGATACGCCGTGACACCCGCCGGTAGATGCCGACCGTTGGTCGGCATCGTTGCCTCCGATCAGGCCATCTCGACCAGGTTCGGAATCTTCACATCGGTCGCGACGTCGGCGTCGTAATCCACGCCTTCCACGCCGAACCCGAACAGGCGCAGGAAGTCGGCCTTGTAGCCGGCCAGATCGCTGATCTCGTACAGGTTCTCGTTGGTGACCTGCGGCCACAGCGCGACCACCTCACCCTGCACCTCCGGCGCCATTTCCTTGTAGTCCGCGCGCAGGCGGCCGGCGTCATCGATCAGCGCGACCTGGCGGCCGCCGTCGGTGACCAGGTCATGGCGCAGGCGCTCGGTAGCAGTGCCCGCGTCCTTGCCGCCGTAGAGGATGTCGTACAGCGTATCGAGCTGCTCGATGCAGCCTTCGTGCGTGCCCTTGGCCTTCATCACCTTGAACAGCAGCGACAGGTACAGCGGCATGGTCGGGATCGCCGAGCTGGCCTGGGTGACCACTGCCTTGAGCACGGACACGCGCGCATCGCCACCGATCGGGGCCAGCTTCCGGCGCAGGCCGACGACCTTCTCGTCCAGATCCTTCTTGGCCGCGCCGATGGAGCCGTTCCAGTAGATCGCCTGGGTGATCTCCTCACCGACGTAGGTGAACGCCGTGGTGGTCGCGCCTTCGGCCAGCACACCGGCCTCCAGCAGCGCATCGATCCACATCTGCCAGTCTTCGCCGCCCATGACGGCGACGGTGCCGGCGATCTCTTCCGGCGTCGCCGGCTCGATCGTGGTCTCGGTGATCACTTCCTTGTCGGTGTCCAGGCCACGCAGCGTGATCGGCGCACCGATCGGCTTGAGCGTGGAGCTGATCACTTCGCCGGTCTTGGGATGCTTGCGGCGCGGCGCGGCCAGGCTGTACACCACCTGGTCGACCTGGCCGAGATCCTGCTTGATCAGCTCGATGACCTTGGCCTTGACCTCGTCGGAGAAGGCATCGCCATTGACGCTCTTGGCATACAGGCCGGCCTGCTCGGCGTACTTGTGGAACGCGGCGGTGTTGTACCAGCCAGCCGTGCCCGGCTTGGTCTCGGTGCCCGGGCGCTCGAAGAACACCCCCAGCGTGGCGGCATCGCTGCCGAAGGCGGCGGTGATGCGCGCGGCGAGGCCGTAGCCGGTGGAGGCGCCAAGCACCAGCACCTTCTTCGGGCCGTTGGCGATCTTCGGCTTGGACTGGATGTAATCGATCTGCTGCTTGACGGCCGCATCGCAGCCGACGGGATGGGTGGTGACGCAGATGAAGCCGCGCACACGCGGTTTGATGACCATGTAAACCTCGAGGGGGACTGGCGCAGGGCGGACCGGCGCGATGAAAAGGGAGGTCGCGCGCCACCGGAGCGGCTGCGCGGAACGCAAGGGATCGTAGTGCGCAGCGCTGCGGAGTACAACCGACGGGGGTGTATGTTCCCTGTGGCCAGGGGTCGATGTGGGCGGGAGGGCAGCCAAAAGAAAGGCCGCGCAATGCGCGGCCTCCCAGATACTTCATACCACCAGAACCCTTACGGACGACGCTCCAGCGCTTCCACGTCCTTGGCCTTCGGCAGCAGATCCTGCTTGCTCACCGCCAGCGCGCCCATCGTCAGCAGCGGGCAGGCAATGAAGATCGACGACAGCGTACCGATCACCGCACCGATCATCTGGCTCAGCGCCAGCCCTTCCAGCGAACCACCGCCGTACAGGTACAGCGCCAGCACCGACAGGAAGAACACCAGCGAGGTGATGATCGTGCGCGACAGCGTCTGGTTGATCGACCGGTTCATCACTTCCAGCGGCTCGACACGCAGGCTGCGGAAGTTCTCACGCACACGGTCGAACACCACGATGGTGTCGTTGATCGAGAAGCCCATCACCGACAGCAGGCCGGCCAGCACGGTCAGATCGAACTCGCGGCCACTCAGCGAGAAGTAACCGGCCACCACCAGCACGTCGAACAGCGTGGTGATGATCGCCACCATCGCGAACTTCCACTCGAAGCGGAAACCGATGTAGATCAGGAAGCCGATCAGCACGAACAGAGCCGCGTACAGACCGTTCAGGGCCAGCTCCTTGCCGACCTGCGGGCCCACGAACTCGGCACCCACGATGGCGGCCTGGTTGCCCTCCACCGAGATCGCCTTCTGCACGGCTTCCGCGGTGCGGTTGTTGGCTTCGCCGGCGTTCTCGCCCGCGGCCATCTCCTGCGGCTGCAGACGGATCAGCAGGTTGCTGCCGCTGCCGAAGCTCTGCACCTGGGCACCGGCATAGCCGGCACCTTCCAGATGCTCGCGGACGGCATCAACGTCAGCGGGCTTGTCGAAGCGCACTTCGACCACGGTGCCGCCGGTGAAGTCCAGCGCGTAGTTGAAGCCCTTGAAGGCAATGCAGCCGATGGCGGCAATGAACACCAGCGCCGCCAGCGACACGGCCACCCAGCGGGTGCGCATGAAGTCGAACTTGGTGTCGTTCGGGATCAGATGCAACGGGAAAAGTTTCATGGTTTCTATTCGCTTCCCGTCAGATGGCCAGGGTCTTGAGCTTCTTGCGGCGGCTGTAAAGCAGCACGGCAAGGGCACGCGAGACGGTGATTGCAGTGAACATGGAGGCCAGGATGCCGACGATCATGGTCACGGCGAAGCCCTTCAGCGGGCCGGTACCGAACGCATACAACGCCACACCCGCCAGGATGCCGGTGAGGTTGGCGTCCAGGATGGTCCCGGAAGCCTTCTCGTAACCGGCGACGATGGCCGACTTGGGCGGCATGCCGGCCCGCAGCTCTTCACGGATACGCTCGTTGATCAGCACGTTGGCGTCGACCGACAGGCCGATCGACAGCGCCAGACCGGCGAAGCCCGGCAACGTCATCGTCGCGCCGAACAGCGACATCACCGCCACCACGATCAGCAGGTTGAACAGCATGGCCACCGAGGTGATCATGCCGAACATGCGGTAGTACACGGTGAAGAAGATCAGGGTGAACAGGAACGCGAAGCCGACCGCGGTCACGCCGCGCTCGACGTTCTCCGCACCCAGGCTCGGGCCGACGATGCGCTCTTCGACGAAGTCCATCGGTGCGGCCAGCGAGCCGGATTTCAGCAGCTTGGCCAGGTTGTCCGCTTCGAGCTTGTCCAGGCCGGTGGTCTGGAAGTTCTTGCCGAACACGCCGTTGATGTTGGCGACCGAGATCACCTCTTCCTTGACGCGGAAGCTGCGCACTTCCTTGCCGTCGACCACGTTCACGGTCGGGATGCGCTCGGTGTAGACCACCGCCATCGGCTTGTTCACGTTGGCGCTGGTGAAGTCGAACATGCGCTGGCCGCCGACGTTGTTCAGCGTCACGCTGACCGCCGCCGAACCGTTCTGGTCGGTGGTGGCCTGCGCGGCGACCATCTGGTCACCGGTCACGATCACGCGCTTGTTGAGCAGGATCGGGCCACGGTTGTCGCGCTGCTGGTAGACCTTGGCCTCCGGCGGGATGCGGCCGCTGGTGATCGCATCCTGGGCATTGCCCTCGACCACGGCGCGGTATTCCAGCGTCGCGGTGGCACCGATCATGCGCTTGGCTTCGGCGGTGTCCTGCACGCCCGGGAGCTGCACGACCACGCGGTCGGCACCCTGGCGCTGGATGATCGGCTCGGCCACGCCGAGCTGGTTGACGCGGTTGCGCAGGGTATTGACGTTCTGCTCGATGGCGCCATTGGCGATCGCGGTCAGTTCCGTCTCCGGCATGCTCACGGTGATGCGGTTGCCCGCCACGTCGTAGCCCAGCGTGGGCTGTGCCTTGACCATGACGTCGCGGGCACGCGCGGCTGCATCGGCACCGGCGGACGGGCTGATGGTGGCCACGATGGTGTTGTCGCCACGACGTTCGACCGACTGGTAGGCGATGCGGGCATCGCGCAGGCTGGTCCGCACGTCTTCGGCGTAGGCATCCAGACGCTTGTCCAGGGCCGCCTTCTGGTCGACCTGCAGCACGAAGTGCACGCCGCCCTGCAGATCCAGGCCCAGCACCATCGGCTTGGCGCCAAGGTCGCTCAGCCAGTCCGGCACGGTGGAGGCCAGGTTCAGGGCGACCACGTAATCCTCGCCCATCTCGTCGCGCAGGGCGTCGTTGGCGGCGGTCTGCGCCTGCAGCGTCGGCAGGCGCACGATCAGGCTGTCGCCTTCCTTGGCCACCGACAGCGGCTCCACGCCGGCCTGCTTGAGGTCACCCAGCACGCGGTCGCGCAGGGCGTCGTCGATCTGCCCGCCACGGTTGGCGGTGATCTGCACGGCAGGGTCCTTCTGGTAGATGTTGGGCAGTGCGTACAACGCACTGACCGCCAGCACGATCAGGATGAGGAAATACTTCCAGCGTGGAAATTCGAGCATTGCTTGGGTCCCGCGCGGTGCCCGTCCCGGCACCGCGGTTGAACGGAAAGGGAGTGGATCAGTTGGCCGACTTCAGCGTGCCGGTCGGCAGCACATTGCCCACGGCGCCCTTCTGCACGCGGATGCGCACGTTCTCGGCCACTTCGATGGTGATGAAGTTGTCGCCGATGTCGGTGACCACGCCGGCGATGCCGCCGTTGGTCAGCACTTCGTCACCGCGCTTGACCTTCTCCAGCATGGCCTTGTGTTCCTTCTGGCGCTTCATCTGCGGGCGGATCATCAGGAAGTACATGATCGCGATCAGGATGATCGGGAACAGCAGGGTGGTCAGACCCATGCCCTGCGGCTGGCCACCGGCGGCCTGGGCGTTGGCGGTGGGAATCAGGAAGGCGAGCAGGTTCATAGTGTGTCCTTGGGTTGGGAGGCGCCCTGCCCCCTTTGAGGGTCAGGGAGTCGCCGCGAAACGGGGGTCAGCCTCGAAGTATGCCATGGCCCCGGGAGTTCGTCCTTGGGCCGTTTGGCAGGGTCGGCGCGCCGGAGCGGCCGGCCGGGGTCACTTTACAGCGCGGGCGTGACCGCACCACGGGCCGCGTAGAAAGACTCGCGGAAGGCGGTAAAGGTTCCCGCCGCGATCGCCTCGCGCATGTCGGCCATCAACTTCTCGTAGTAATAGAGGTTGTGGATGGTGCCCAGCATGGGCGCCAGCATCTCGTTGCACCGGTCCAGGTGACGCAGGTACGAGCGCGTGTAACCGCTGGTGCAGGCATGGCAGCCGCAGCCGGGCTCGATGGTGTCCATGTCGCGCTCGTAGCGGGCGTTGCGGATGCGCACCGTGCCGAACGAGGTGAAATAGTGGCCGTTGCGGGCGTTGCGGGTCGGCATCACGCAGTCGAACATGTCCACCCCGCGGGCGACGCCTTCGACCAGATCTTCCGGGCGGCCCACGCCCATCAGGTAGCGCGGGCGGTCGGCCGGCAGGATCGGATGCATGTGGTCGAGCATGGCGTTGCGCTCGTGCTCGGGCTCGCCGACGGCCAGGCCGCCGATGGCATAGCCGTCGAAGCCGATCTGCTGCAGGCCTTCGGCCGAGCGGCTGCGCAGATCGTGATGGACACCGCCCTGGACGATGCCGAACAGCGCCGCGTCGTTGCCCAGCTCATCGTGCGCGTTGCGGCTGCGCTGGGCCCAGCGCAGGCTCAGCTCCATCGAGGTGCGCGCGACCGGCTCGGTGGCCGGGTACGGGGTGCACTCGTCGAAGATCATCACCACGTCCGAGTCGAGCACCTTCTGGATGCGCATGCTCTCTTCCGGGCCCAGGAACACGCGGGCGCCGTCGGTCGGCGAGGAGAAGGTCACGCCCTGCTCGGTGATCTTGCGGCGGTGGGCCAGCGAGAACACCTGGAAGCCGCCGGAGTCGGTCAGGATCGGGCCGTTCCAGCGCGCGAAACCGTGCAGGCCACCGTGGTCGGCGATCACGTCCAGGCCCGGGCGCAGGTACAGATGGAAGGTGTTGCCGAGGATGATCTCCGCACCCAGCGCGCGGATCTGCTCCGGCAGGATGCCCTTCACCGAGCCATAGGTGCCCACCGGCATGAAGGCCGGGGTTTCCACGGTCCCGCGCGGGAAGGTCAGGCGGCCGCGGCGGGCGCGACCATCGGTGGTCTGGAGCTGGAACTGGAGTCGGGACATGGAGCGGTCATTCGGGCAAATAGTCTGCCATTGTCGCCGAAAACGGCCGCGCCTGCCCCGCCAGCCTCATTCCCCCTGCGGGAACAGCAGCATCGCATCGCCGTAGCTGAAGAACCGGTACTTCTCCGTGATCGCGGCCTGGTAGGCCTCGAACACCCGGGCCTGGCCGGCAAACGCCGAGATCATCATCAGCAGCGTGCTCTCCGGCAGGTGGAAGTTGGTCACCATCGCGTCCACGCTGCGGATCCGGTAGCCCGGGGTGATGAAGATCTGGGTTTCCCCGGCGTACGGCAGCAGCTCGCCCTCGCGCATGGCGCTTTCCAGCGCCCGCACCACGGTGGTGCCGACCCCGATCACCCGGCCGCCGGCGGCGCGCGTGCGGCGCACCTGCTGGACCAGCTCGGCGCCGACGTTCAGCCACTCGCGGTGCATCACGTGTTCCTTCAGGTCGTCCACGCGGACCGGCTGGAACGTGCCCGCGCCCACGTGCAGGGTCACATGGCCGAAGTCGACGCCGGTGTCCTTCAAGGTGGCCAGCAGGGCCTCATCGAAGTGCAGGCCGGCGGTCGGGGCGGCCACCGCGCCGATCTCGCGGGCGAACACCGTCTGATAGCGCTCGCGGTCGTCCACCCCCGGCTCGCGCTGGATGTAGGGCGGCAACGGCAGCCGGCCGGCGTGCAGCAGCCACTGCTCCAGCGCCTCGGGCACATGGAACTGCAGCACATAGAACTCGCCATCGCGGCCCAGCACCTCGGCCTCGCCACCGGCATCCAGGGCGATGCGGCTGCCCGGCTTGGGCGACTTGCTGGCGCCGACCTGGGCGCGCGCCTGCTGCCCGCCGAGCAGGCGCTCGATCAGGATCTCGACGCGGCCGCCGCTGGCCTTCTGGCCAAACAGGCGGGCTGGAATCACCCGGGTGTCGTTGAACACCAGCAGGTCGCCCGCACGCAGCAGCTGCGGCAGGTCGCGCACCTGGCGGTGCTCGAAGGGGGCCGGCGCCGGCGGCACCACCATCAGGCGGCTGGCCGAGCGCTCGGCGAGCGGAGCCTGGGCGATCAGTTCGGGCGGCAGGTCGTAGTTGAAATCGGACTTCTTCAAGGGAGCGCACGGCAACGTGTAGGCAATGTCGGCCATTGTACGACTGGCCCTCGGTGGCAATGCAGCTTTGGGCGAACGTCGCGCAAAATGCTGCTCTGCAACAGTTTTTGACGGGGTTATCGCGCGAAAAACCGCGTGCTAGCATCGAGCCGGAAGTCTGATGCACGAGCAGGAATGCCCGAAGCGCGCGCGAATAGACGCGCGTTTTGCTTTTCCGCCGTGCCGCCATCGTTTCAGGAGATCTGCAATGAGCTTCATCGAACGTCTCGCCCCGCTTCGCGCCCAGTCCGGCACCCGCCTCACCACCGGCCTGGATGACGCCACCCTCGAACGCCTGGCCGCCGGCCACCCCGCCCTGGTCGCCGCCATCGATGCCGCCGCCGCTGAATTCGAGCGCGTGCGCGCCGATCTGGGCGACCTGCTGGCCCTGGACGAGCGCGCCCAGATCGATGCGATGCAGGAGGGGTTCGTCAATTTCTATGCCGATGATGCGGTCACCCCGTATGTCGCCCTCGCCGCCCGTGGCGCGTGGGTCGTCACCCTGAAGGGTGCGGTGCTGTACGACGCCGGCGGCTACGGCATGCTCGGCTTCGGCCACACCCCCGAGGCGGTGATGGAGGCGATGGCCGCCCCGCAGGTGATGGCCAATGTGATGACCCCCAGCCTGTCCCAGCAGCGCTTCATCCAGGCGCTGCGCAAGGAGATCGGCCACCGTCGGGGCGGTTGCCCGTACAGCCACTTCATGTGCCTGAATTCCGGCTCCGAAGCGGTCGGCCTGGCCGCCCGCATCGCCGACGTCAACGCCAAGCTGCAGACCGACCCGGGCGCCCGCCACGCCGGTGCGAAGATCAAGCGCGTGGTGGTCAAGGGCAGTTTCCACGGCCGCACCGACCGTCCGGGCCTGTATTCCGACTCCAGCCGCAAGACCTACATGCAGCACCTGGCCAGCTACCGGGGCGAGGACACGGTCATCGCGATCGCGCCGTATGACGAAGACGCGCTCAAGCGCGTGTTCGCCGAGGCCGAGCAGAACCGCTGGTTCATCGAGGCCGTGTTCCTGGAGCCGGTGATGGGCGAAGGCGATCCGGGCCGTTCGGTGCCGCCGACGTTCTATGCGCTGGCCCGCGAGCTGACCCGCCAGCACGGCAGCCTCCTGCTGCTGGATTCGATCCAGGCCGGCCTGCGCGCGCACGGCGTGCTCTCGATCGTGGATTACCCGGGCTTCGAAGGCCTGGACGTGCCGGACATGGAGACGTATTCCAAGGCACTCAACGCCGCCCAGTTCCCGCTCTCGGTGCTGGCCGTGACCGGGCATGCCGCGCAGCTGTACCGCAAGGGCATCTACGGCAACACGATGACCTCCAACCCGCGGGCGCTGGACGTGGCCTGCGCCACGCTGTCGCTGCTGACGCCGCAGGTGCGCGAGAACATCCGCGTGCGCGGTGCCGAAGCGGTGCGCAAGCTGGAGCAGCTGAAGACCGAGCTGGGCGGGCTGATCACCAAGGTGCAGGGCACCGGCCTGCTGTTCTCCTGCGAGCTGGCCCCGCAGTTCAAGTGCTACGGCACCGGTTCCACCGAGGAATGGCTGCGCAACCACGGCATCAACGTCATCCATGGGGGCGAGAACTCGCTGCGCTTCACCCCGCACTTCGGGATGGATGGCGAGGAGCTGGACCTGCTGGTCGGCCTGGTCGGCCGCGCGCTGAAGGAAGGCCCGCGCAGGGAGCAGTCGCAGGCGGCCTGAGTTCGGCGGCCGTGCGGGTGTGAGCCCGCACGGTGGGTAGCCGACCGACGGGAGGAGAAAAGGCAGCCGACCAACGGTCGGCTCTATCCCGGTGGGCGATTGGCCCCGGCGGCGCAAACGCGCGATAATCCGGCACCGCACCTGCGGAACGACACCCCGTCACGAGACCAGCGCACCGGTCATCGGCGGGGCTTTTTCGTTTCCGGTCGCTACAGATACGAACAACAGGAAGATCCAATGAAGTCGATTTGCGTTTACTGTGGTTCCAACCCCGGCAGCAAGCCGGTCTATACCGAGCGCGCCATCGCGCTGGGTGACCGCATCGCCCGGGACGGCCTGCGCCTGGTCTACGGCGGGGGCAACGTCGGCCTGATGGGCACCGTGGCCAATGCCGTGCTGGAAGGCGGCGGTGAAGTCACCGGCGTGATCCCGCAGCAGCTGGCGGACTGGGAAGTGGCCCACCGCGGCCTGACCGAGCTGGAAATCGTCGGTTCGATGCACGAGCGCAAGTCGCGCATGTTCGACCTCTCCGATGCGTTCGTGGCCCTGCCCGGCGGCTTCGGCACCATGGAAGAAATCTTCGAGATGCTGACCTGGCGCCAGCTGGGGATCGGCAACAAGCCGTGCGCGTTCCTGGATGTGGACGGCTTCTACGCCCCGCTGATCGGCATGATCGACCGCATGGTCGAAGAGCGCTTCCTGCACCCGGCCCAGCGCGCGGACCTGTGGTACGGCTCGGACATCGATGAAATGCTCGCCTGGATGCGCGCCTACGAGCCGGCGCAGGCGTCCAAGTGGATCGATGAGAAGCGGGCCAACGCGCTGCGTTGATCCACCCGCTGCCGCGACGGTTCAGGCCGTCGCGGTCGCCGCCATCGGGGCCGGCCGGCCGAGCAGGTAGCCCTGGCCGTAATCGCAGCCCAGCTGCAGCAGCGTGTCGTGCTGGGCCTGGGTCTCGATGCCCTCGCCCACGGTTTCGATGCCCAGCGTGCGCGCCAGCGACAGCACGCCCTGCACCAGCGCGTGCGTGCTCTGCATGTCCTGCCCGTGCAGGCCGGCAATGAACGATTGATCGATCTTCAGCGTCGAGATCGGGAACCGGTGCAGGTAGGACAGCGCCGAGAATCCGGTGCCGAAATCATCCAGCTGCACCAGCACGCCGCGGTCACGCAGGGTCTGCAGGATACGCAGCGTACGCGGGCCATCATCGAGCAGCGCCACTTCGGTGATTTCCAGGCGCAACCGATGCGGATCGGCGCCGGCCGCTTCGATCAGTCCGAACAGGCGGGCGCTGAAGTCGGCCGAGCGGAAGTGCCGCGGCGACACATTCACCGACAGATAACCGCGGCCGCCGCGCGCGAGCTGGGTGATCACCTGCTCGTACAGCAGCCAGTCCACCTGCTCGATCAGGCCGCTCTCCTCGCCCAGGTCCAGGAACGCACTGGGCAGCAGCAGCCCGCGACGCTCGTGCTGCCAGCGCAGCAGGGCCTCGTGGCCGACCAGCTCACCATCGCTGAGCCGCATGATCGGCTGATAGAACGGCACGAAATCGCGGTTGATGATGGCCCGGCGCAGGTCCGCTTCCAGGTCCAGGCTGCGCAGCGCCTGCTCGCGCATCGCCTCATCGAACACCGCGCAGCGGTCATTGCCCTGCGCCTTGGCCCGGTACATCGCCGCATCCGCATCGCGCACCAGCTCTTCGCCGTTGCGGTAACGCGGATTCCACATGGCGATGCCCAGGCTGCCGGACGGGAACAGCTCGCGCCCCTTCACCCACATCGACTCCTCCAGCGCCACCAGCATGCGCTGCGAGAACTCCAGCGCCGAGGCCAGGCCATCGCCACACTGGAGCAGGATCGCGAACTCGTCGCCCCCGAGCCGGGCGACCACGTCCTGTGCGGAAATCATCGAGACGATGCGTTTGGCCACCTCCACCAGCATCTGATCGCCGGCGGCATGGCCGATGCTGTCGTTGACCAGCTTGAACCGGTCCAGGTCCAGGAACAGCACCGCAAAGCCCTGCCCTTCGCTGCCGCGCGCACGCGCGATCGCATCTTCGAGCCGATCCAGCAGGTGCAGCCGGTTGGGCAAACCGGTCAGCGCGTCGTGCATGGCCTGGTGGGTCAGGCGCTGTTCGGCGCGCAGGCGTTCGCCGATCTGGCCGAGCAGTTTGTCGTTGACGTCGGCCAGCTCGCGGGTGCGCTCATCCACGCGCTTTTCCAGATCGGCATGCGCATTGCGCAGCCGCTCCTGGTCGCGCTGGCGGGACAGGCCGTTGCCGATGTTCTGCGCGACGAAGGTGAGCAGGCGCTGGTCGTGGACGGTGAACACCACCTCCGGCGAATAGCTCTGCACCACGATCACGCCGACCACATCGTCATCGCTCAGCAGCGGCACCCCGAGCCAGCAGTTCGACCGGGCGCCGAACTCACGGACCACGCCGCTGTCGCGCAGCGCATCGATGCGCTCGCGGGTCGCCAGCAGCGGTTGCCGGTTGCGCACGATGAACTCGGTCAGTCCTTCGCTGAAGGGACGCGGCGCGCGCGAAGGGTTGTACTCGTCCACCGAGTACACGAACTCCAGCCCGTCGCCCTTTTCGTTGACCAGCGCGATGTAGAAATTGCGTGCGTCCAGCAGCGTGCCGACGACGCCATGCACCTGGCCGTAGTACTGCGACAGCGACTCGGCGCTCATCGCCAGTTCGGCGATGTTGAACAGGGCCAGCTGCAGTTTCTCGGCGCGGCGGCGCTCGACCACCTCCTCCTGCAGGTTGCGGTTGGCGCGCTGCAGCTCCACCGTGCGGCGCTCGACCTGGCGTTCCAGCTGCACCTGCGCCTGGCGCCGGTCCATCGCGGTGAGAATATGCTGGGCGACATAGCCCAGCAGTGTGCGGTCGGCCTCGTCATAGCGCGCGCGATGTTCGTAGCTCTGGACCACGATCGCGCCGCACACGCGCCCATCGCGCAGCATCGGGACGCCGAGCCAGTCCAGGCTTTCCGGCCCTCGCTGCGGATCGTGCTCGTCATCGAGGATGGCCAGCAGCTCGCGCGAGGGTCCGCTCAGCGGCTGGCCGTGCCGCAGCAGCGCGAAGGTCAGGCTGCGCGGCATTTCGTGTTCTTCGTAGCTGCGGTCCGGGTCGGCGACGAAGTCGTCCTTCTGGTCGGCGAAGTACAGGAACCGCACCCGGTGCCGGATGTCGTCGTACTCGACGATGAAACAGTTCTGCGCGTACATCAGCGAATTGAGCACGCGGTGGAAGTGGCGCAGCATCTCGGCCATTTCCAGATCCGCCCCGGCCAGATCGGCGATCTCGTACAACGCCTGCTGCAGGCGTTTGGATTCCTCCAGCGAGGCGATCTCGCGGCGCTGCCGGGCCAGCGACAAGGTGCTCTGGACCAGCAGGCGCGCGGCCGTCCACCAGCTGTCCGGCGGCGGGCCGGCGGCCAGCGTCACGCTCACGCTCAACCCGGCACCGTCGTGGGTCCAGCGCTGCTGCCATGGCGGCCCGCCCTGCATCGCCGTGGCGCTGCCCTCCGGCTGGCCCTGGCTGCCCTCGCCGAGCACCGGATCCGACCAGGCCAGCGCGACCGCCGCTCCGGCCGGCAACAGGGCGCACAACGCCGTGGCGACTGCGGCAGGGATCACCGCATCACCGTCCCGTTGCACTGAAGAGGTCACCATCTGGCTGGACACGTCGCTCATCTCTCGGGTGCCGGCTGCCCGGCACCTCCCCTGTCCTGCGAGCATAACGCGCGAACCGGGGGGCAGTGGAAGAGCCGTAACCCCTCCCGGCACCGCGGGACGTTGTTACTGCCATGCCCCAGGTCATCGCCATCCCCGCCCGTTCCGCCACCCGGCACGCCATCGACTATGCGAACACCCCCGCAGCGCTTACTCTGTGCGCCGTGGATGCCCTCGCCCTGCCGACCGACGAAGCACTGATGCTGGCCTGGGCCGGCGGCGACCTGCGTGCATTCGAGACGCTGTATGGCCGCCATCGCAGCCGCCTGTACAGTTTTCTGCTGCGCCAGCTGCGCGATGGCGCGCTGGCCGATGAAATGTTCCAGGATGTCTGGCAGCGGGTGATCGCGGCCCGTGCCGGCTGGCAGCCCGAGGCGGCCTTCACCACCTGGCTGTTCCGGATCGCCCACAACCGCCTCAACGACCACTGGCGTGCCGCCAGGCACCGTCCCTCGGCACCTATCGACGCCGACGAGCGCGTCGCGGCGATCACCGATGCACGGACCCCGGAAACCCAGTTGTCCGATTTCGAACAGCGCCGCCAGCTGCAGTTGGCGATGGAGCAGCTGCCGCCGGAACAGCGCGAAGTCCTGCAGCTGCGCCTGGAACAGGAACTGAGTCTGGAAGAGATTGCCGAGATCACCGGTGTGGGCCGTGGGACGGTCAAGTCACGGCTGCGCTATGCCATGGACAAACTGCGTGCGGGGTTGAGCGGATGAATCGCCAGGATCCGCTGACGCCCGAGGAACGCGAGCTGGCCCGGCTGCTGGGTCGGCCAAGCGCGACCGGCCCGGCGCCGTCGATCGACGAGGCCGTGCTGGCCGCCGCGCGTACCGCGGTGGAAGCACCGGCCGCGGACGCGGCCACCTGGAAGCTGCCACCAGATGCCCCGGCACGTTCGCGGCGCCCGCGCTCGCGGCTGCCGGCGGTGTTCGGGCTGGCCGCCTCGGTGATCTTCGCCGTCGGCATCGCCTGGCAGCTCAAGCCCGACGCCCCGCCCGCGCCTCCAATGGCCGAACCGGTCGCCGCACCCGCATCGAGCGCCGCCGTGACGGAGGCTGCACCGGCGATGGACGCCGCGCCGCTGCCGGCCCCGGTCGCTGCACCACCGCCCGTCCCGCAGCAGCGCGCGGCGAAGGCGGCAGTAGAGGCGCCGGCACCGGCCAGTACGACCGCTGCGCCCGCGCGTGCGCGCGCCGTGTCTGCGCCGCGCCCCGAACCCATTGCCGCACCTGCGCCGCCGGCACCGGCACCGGCACCGGCACCGGCACGGGCACCGATGATGTCCGCCCCCGCACCCGAAGCAGCGGCGTCCCATGCCATGGATGCAGGCGAACCGGCGCTGGACGCCGTCGCGGTGACCGGCTCGACGATCGAGCGCTCGGCGCCGGCCAAACCCGCCCCGGGTGCTCCCGGCGTGATGCGTCGCGCCGCCGCGCCGATGGCCGCACCTGTCTCGGCAGACGATGCCGTGCGTGCACTGCACCAGGCCGTTGCCGCCGATGCCGGCCTGCCCCGCAAGCAGTGGCTCAAGCGCATCCGCGAACGCCGCGACGCCGGTGACGTGGACACCGCGCGCGCCAGCCTCGAGCGCTATCTGCAGCACTACCCGGAAGTGCGGATCCCGCGCGATCTGCGCCAGCTGCTCGAGAACTGATGCTGCGCGTACGGTGACCGGGCATCCCCACTAGAATGAGGGGAATGCCCGATACGCTCGCCACCCCCGTCAGCCACAGCCTGGAGATCAAGCACAGCCGCTTCATCGCCCATGCCGCGCCGATCCCGCATGCGGCCGCCGCGCTGGAGTTCCTGCAGCAGGTTGCCGTCGTGGATGCCACCCACAACTGCTGGGCCTACCGCTACGGCAACGAATACCGCTCCAGCGATGACGGCGAGCCCTCCGGCACCGCCGGCCGTCCGATCCTGGCCGCGATCGATGGCCAGGGCTTCGATCGGGTGATGGTGGTGGTGACCCGCTGGTATGGCGGCATCAAGCTGGGCGCGGGCGGCCTGGTACGCGCCTATGGCGGCACCGCCGCCGAATGCCTGCGGGTCGCGCCGCGGCTGCCGCTGATCGCCATGGCCGAGCTGGACGTGCACGCCGGCTTCGAGGATCTGGGCCCGCTGCACGCCGCCCTGGGCATGCATCTGGCCGAGAAAGTGGACGAAGCATTCACCGCCGACGGCGTGAACCTGCACCTGCGCTTGCCGGCCGATCAGGTCGAGCCGTTGAAAAATCGCCTCCGCGACGCCACTCGTGATCGTGTCCGTATTGAATCCCGCACCGAACCAGGCCCATCGAATGACTGACGCACCCGCTCCGCACGACACGCCGATGCGCCGCCTGGGCAGCTTGAACACCCTGTGGCCGTTCGTACGCCGGCATGTCGGGCTGTTCAGTGCCTGGCTGGTGGCCCTGGCGATCTCCTCGGTCGCCACCCTGAGCCT
Source organism: Stenotrophomonas sp. TWI1183 (assembly GCF_039673115.1). Classification (NCBI taxonomy): domain Bacteria; kingdom Pseudomonadati; phylum Pseudomonadota; class Gammaproteobacteria; order Lysobacterales; family Lysobacteraceae; genus Stenotrophomonas; species Stenotrophomonas sp. TWI1183. Next base: position 72,637 of record NZ_JBDJKZ010000003.1, on the reverse strand, counting down.
GCCGGTCGCGGTCCGCCAGATGATCGACCACGGCTTCACCAGTGGTGGCCAGATCAACAAGGCCTTCGCACTGCTGTTCCTGGTCGCGGTGGTGCTGGCCCTGGCCACTGCCGCGCGCTTCTTCTTCGTCTCCCTGCTGGGGGAAAAGGTGGTCGCCGATCTGCGCAGCCGCCTGTACGCGCACCTGATCACGCTGGGCGCCGGCTTCCATGACCGCAGCCGCAGCGGCGAGCTGGTCTCGCGCCTGACCGCCGACAGCGAACTGCTGCGCAGCGTGATCGGCTCGACCATGTCGGTGGCGCTGCGCAGCACCGTCACCGTGATCGGCAGCCTGGTGATGCTGTTCGTCACCAGCCCGCACCTCGCGGCGTGGTCGCTGGTCGGCATTCCGCTGGCGGTGCTGCCGATCATCATCGGCGCCCGTCGCCTGCGCAACATCGCACGCGCCAGCCAGGACCGCATCGCCGATGCCAACAGCCTGGCCTCGGAAACCCTGGGCGCGGTGCGCACCGTGCAGGCCCACGCGCGTGAGCCGTATGAGCGCGGCCGCTTCAACGCCGCCCTCGGCGATGCCATCGGTGCCGCGCGTCGCCGCATCCGCGCGCAGTCGATCGTCACCGCCAGCGCCATCGTGCTGGTGTTCGGCGCCATCGTCGGCGTGCTGTGGCTGGGCGCGCACGAAGTGATCGACGGCAACATGAGCGCCGGCACGCTGGGCCAGTTCGTGCTGTATGCGCTGATCGGCGGCGGTTCGGTCGGTGCCCTGGCCGAAGTCTGGAATGAACTGCAGCGCGCGTCGGGTGGCATGGGCCGCATCGCCGAGCTGCTGCAGGAGGACGTGGAGATCACCGCGCCCGCCCATCCGACACCCTTGCCGCAGCCGCTGCGTGGCGAAATCCGCTTCGAGGATGTGGTGTTCCATTACCCGCAGCGCCCGGATACCGCCGCGCTGGACCATGTGGACCTGCACGTGCGCCCGGGCGAGACCGTCGCACTGGTCGGTCCGTCCGGCGCCGGCAAGAGCACCATCCTGTCGATGCTGCTGCGTTTCCACGATCCCGCGGCCGGCCGCATCCTGATCGACGGCGTGGACCTGCGCGAGGTCGATCCGGCGCAGCTGCGTGAGCAGCTGGCACTGGTGCCGCAGCAGCCCACGTTGTTCGCGAGCAGCGCGTTCGAGAACATCCGCTACGGTCGCCTCGAAGCGACCGATGAAGAGGTGCAGCGCGCGGCCGAAGCCGCCGAGGCCGATGAGTTCCTGCAGGCCCTGCCCGAGGGCTATGCCAGCGAGCTGGGCGAGCGCGGTGCGCGCCTCTCCGGCGGCCAGCAGCAGCGCATCGCGATCGCCCGCGCCCTGCTCAAGGACGCACCGATCCTGCTGCTCGACGAAGCCACCAGCGCCTTGGACGCCCAGAGCGAGCGCGCCGTACAGCAGGCCCTGGAGCGGTTGATGGCCGGCCGCACCACGCTGGTGATCGCGCACCGCCTGGCCACCGTGCTCAAGGCCGACCGCATCGTGGTCATGGACCACGGCCGCATCGTCGCCCAGGGCACGCATGCCGAGCTGCTCGCCGAGGGCGGTCTCTACGCCGAACTGGCACGCCTGCAATTCATCGATTGATGACGGGCCGGTAACACCGGCCATCGCATCCTGCAGCCCTCACTGGATGCGCTACAGGAGGTGTTTCATGTCGTTCCGACAGTTCCCCGCCACCGACGCCAATGGCGACGATTACGTCATCATCGAGTTCAAGGACGAGCAGCCCGATGCCTCCGCAGGCAACGGGCAGAGTGCACGCTACGAGCTGGCCGATGGCCGCCATCTGATCCGCGACGGCCGCGAGTTCCGGACAGCGGGAGGCGAACTCACCCTCGTCACCTGAGGCGTTGAAAAAAAGTTACGCGGATGTTGGTCAATTTTTGACCAAGCATCTTGACAGCCTTTACCCGCAAGGCGCGTACGCACTTATCCACACGTTTGTGCGCAGATCATCCACACCCCCTGTGGATGAATGCTGCAGCGCACCGTGTCAGCGGACCAGCACGCGGCCGATGCCCGAGGCATCGATCTCGATGGCCGCCGCCTGCAGCGCGAGCGCATCGCTGCCCGCTACGAATCCGACCCGGAAGTGCACTTCACCGGCGGGCGTGCGCGAGGAATGGATCGAGGCCAGGCTGACCCCATGCCGCTCGAACACATGCAGCAGTTCGCGCAGCGAACCGGGCCGGTCTTCGGGCAGGTGCACGCTGATCGCGTTGCGCTCGGTCAGGTCGGCCAGCAGGTAGCCGACCCGCTCGAAGGTGTAGTTGCCGTCGGCCAGCACCTCCGTCCCCATGCTGTCACGGTTGTCCAGCAGCAACTGCTGGCGGAAGGCGGTGCGCGCTGCGTCATCGCCCTGCTCCAGCTGTGCCCGCAGCTGCTGCAGCTGCGCCAGCAGGCGATCCAGCATCGGTGCCACATGCGGATTGCCGAACTGGATATCTTCGTAGATCGCCGGATTGAGCGAGAGGATGCGCGCGATGATCGCGGTATCCAGCTCGAACGAGGCCGACCGGTACGGCATCAGCGCCGGCAGCGCGCCCAGGATCGGCGCGTACTCGCGCAGCACGCCAGCCTGCGCCAGATGCGTGGCATGCACCATCGCCTGGACCAGCGCCATGACCTGATCGTGATGTTCGGGCGTGGCGCGCACGCACTCCGCTTCCAGTGCCTCGCACAGCTGCTGCACGAACGGCTGCCACCGCGCCAGCCGCGCCTCGCAGACCACCATCACCCTGCCCTTCAGCGTGGGCGCCTTGGGCGGGGCCGTCATCGGATGCAGGCCCACCACCTCGGCCTGCGAGGCAAGCATCGCCTCCACCGGTGCGGATTTGACCGAGGTGACATCCAGCCACAGGCGACCGGCTTCACGACCCGCCGATCGCGCGACGTAGTCGGCGATCAGCGCGGGCGTGTGCCGGATCGGTGCCGAGAAGATCAGCACCTGCGCGCGCTCGAGCAGGGTTTCCGGGCTGTCCGACTGCGGGTCGGCTGGATCGTGGCCGATCACCTCCAGACCCAGGCGCTGCGCCAGGAACCGGCGCAGCCAGCGCCCGTAGGCACCGTCGCTGCCGACGATGCCGACCACCGGCGTCAGGCTCACGCCAGGCGCTCGGGGACGAAGCGATCCGGCAGGGCCAGCGCTGCCGGCGCCGCCGCCAGCACATCGAACTCTTCATGGCCGTTGGCCAGGGTGGTCTCCAGCGCGACGTGCACGCCGGCGATGGCGCGCGAGATCGCCTGTTCGAAGGTTTCCCCACGCAGCAGGAAGGCGACCAGCAACGACATCAGCACGTCACCCGTGCCCGCCACGTCCACCGGCAAATGCGGCGAGGACCAGCGCCAGATCGCGTCGCGGCTGACCGCCAGCGTGACCAGCTGGCCCGGATCGCCACCGACGCTGTGCGCCAGCACCCACTCCGGGCCACGCGCCAGCAGCGCCTGTGAGGCGGCGATCGCATCGTCCTGGGCCAGGCTGGGCATCCCGGTCAGGCGGCCGAGTTCAAAGGCATTCGGCGTGACCAGCCAGGCATGCGGCAGCAGCCGTTCGGCGAAGACCTTTTCCAGGCCCGGCTCGACATAAGGGCCGGTGTGGGTGTCGCCGATGACCGGGTCCAGGCAGTAACGCAGCTGCGGCGAGGACGGCAGCACCGCATCGAGCCAGTCGGCGAAGGCCGCACCGTTGCCAACGCTGCCGAAGTAGCCGGACACCAGCATCCGTGCGCGCTGTGGAAGACCGCGCTCACCGGCGCCGAGCAGCAGATCGGCGAACCAGTCCGAGGGCAGCACGCGACCGCGCGTCGTTTCGTAGAACGGCGCATTGCTGAGCAGCGTGGTGGGAATTTCGGCCACGCGCACGCCCAGCGCGCGCAGCGGCGGCACGGCAGCGCTGTTGCCGGCATAGCCGTACACCAGCTGGGACTGCACCGAGATGACGTCGACCGGCGACGGACCGTCCGGGCGCTGGCGGCGGCCGTGGACCAGGTGGCTTTCGAGGGATTCGTTCATGCGGACATTTTACGCCCGGTGCCGCCCGGTAGAGGTAGAGCCGTCCGCGCACAAAAAAAGCCCCCTGTCGCCAGGGGGCTTTCGCTACTTCACAGGAACCGTCGTCGCTTACGACGTCATCCGGTCCCAGAAGCCCTTCACGCCATCGATGAAGGTCGCCGACTTCGGCGAGTGCTTGCGGGCTTCCTCACCGGTGAAGGTGGTCTCGAACTGTTCCAGCAGCTTGCGCTGCTCCGGGGTGAGATTGACCGGGGTCTCCACCACCACGCGGCAGTACAGGTCGCCTTCGCTGCGGCTGCGCACCGAGCGCACGCCCTTGCCGCGCATGCGGAACAGCTTGCCGGTCTGGGTCTCGGCCGGAATGCGGATTTCCGCATAGCCACCAAGGGTCGCCACGCGCACGGTATCGCCCAGCGCGGCCTGCGAGATGCGGATCGGCACTTCGCAGTGCAGGTCGTCGCCATCGCGCTGGAAGATCGCGTGCTCGCGCACCCGCACTTCCACGTACAGATCGCCTGCCGGGGTGCCGGCCGGACCGGCCTCGCCCTCGCCGGACAGCCGGATGCGGTCGCCGGTGTCGACGCCCGCAGGCACCTTGACCGACAACACCTTGTCTTCCTCGACACGGCCATTGCCGTGACAGGTCTTGCAGGGGTTCTGGATGATCTGGCCACGGCCGTTGCAGTGGTGGCAGGCCTGCTGCATCGCAAAGATGCCGCGCTGGATGCGCACCTGGCCCTGGCCACGGCAGACCGAGCAGGTCTCGACCTTGCCATCTTCCGAACCGCTGGCGTTGCAGTCATCGCACTCGACCAGACTCGGAATCTCGATGCGGCGTTCCACGCCCATCACCGCTTCTTCCAGGTCCAGCTCCATCACGTAACCGATGTCGGCACCGCGACGGGCCTGGCGCGGACCACCACCGCCGGCGCCACCGCCGAAGATGTTGCCGAAGATGTCCCCGAAGATATCGCCCATGTCCGGGCCACCCGGACCACCGCCACCGCCGCCCATGCCGTGCTCGAACGCCGCGTGGCCGTGGGCATCGTACATACGGCGCTTGTTGCCGTCGGACAGGGTTTCGTAGGCTTCCTTGCATTCCTTGAACGCGGCCTCGGCCTCGTTGTCACCCGGATTGCGGTCCGGATGGAACTTCATCGCGCAACGGCGATAGGCCTTCTTCAGTTCTTCGTCGCTGGCGGTGCGGGACACGCTCAGCACTTCGTAGTAATCGCGCTTGCTCATAGCTTGAATCGGTTTCCGGAAGTCGGGATTCGTCAAAGCGGAAGAGCGGCACCAGGTCCGCTCTTTCGCCGGGCGCCCCGACAGGCCGGGATACGGCTGTCAGGACCAGAAGGGGGAGACGACAACGGGACGTTGCCTGCGCAACGTCCCGTGTCATGGCCGGATCAGGACTTCTTGTCGTCCTTGACTTCGGTGAACTCGGCGTCGACCACATCGTCGTGCGCGCCGTTGTTGCCACCGGCATCCGGACCCGGTGCGGCGCCACCCTGCTCGGCCGCCGCGGAGGCCGCGAACAGGGCCTGGCCGGCTTCTTCCAGCACCTTCGACTTGGCTTCGATCTGGGCCTTGTCGTCGCTCTTCATCGCGGTCTCCAGATCGGCCAGGGCCGACTCGACCTTGCCGATCACGTCGCCACCGACCTTGCTGCCGTGCTCGGTGATCGCGGTACGCGTACCGTGGATCAGCGCGTCAGCCTGGTTGCGGGCCTGGACCAGCTCATGGAACTTCTTGTCTTCTTCGCGGTTGGCTTCCGCGTCGGCGACCATGCGCGCGATCTCGTCCTCGGACAGACCCGAACCGGCCTTGATCTCGACCTTCTGTTCCTTGTTGGTCTTCTTGTCCTTGGCCGACACGTGCAGGATGCCGTTGGCGTCGATGTCGAAGGACACTTCCACCTGCGGCAGGCCGCGCGGCGACGGCTCGATGCCGGAGAGGTCGAACTTGGCCAGCGACTTGTTGAAGCGGGCCTGCTCGCGCTCACCCTGCAGCACGTGCACGGTCACGGCCGACTGGTTGTCCTCGGCGGTGGAGAACACCTGCGAGGCCTTGGTCGGGATGGTGGTGTTCTTCTCGATGATCTTGGTGAACACGCCACCCAGGGTCTCGATGCCCAGCGACAGCGGGGTCACGTCCAGCAGCAGCACGTCCTTGACGTCGCCGCCCAGCACGCCGCCCTGGATCGCGGCACCCAGTGCCACGGCTTCGTCCGGGTTGACGTCCTTGCGCGGTTCCTTGCCGAAGAACTCGGTCACGGCCTGCTGCACCTTCGGCATGCGGGTCTGGCCGCCGACCAGGATCACTTCACCGATGTCGCTCGAACGCAGGCCGGCATCGTTCAGCGCGATGCGGCACGGCTCGATCGACTTCTTGATCAGGTCTTCCACCAGCGCTTCCAGCTTGGCGCGGGTCAGCTTGATGTTCAGGTGCTTCGGGCCCGACGCGTCAGCGGTGACGTACGGCAGGTTCACTTCGGTCTGCTGGCTGGTGGACAGCTCGATCTTGGCGCGCTCGGCGGCGTCCTTCAGGCGCTGCAGGGCGAGCGGATCCTTGCGCAGGTCGATGCCCTGGTCCTTGTTGAACTCGTCGACGAGGTACTCGATGACGCGGTTGTCGAAGTCTTCGCCGCCCAGGAAGGTGTCGCCGTTGGTGGCCAGCACTTCGAACTGCTTCTCGCCGTCGACGTTGGCGATCTCGATGATCGACACGTCGAAGGTGCCGCCGCCCAGATCGTACACAACGATCTTGCGGTCACGGCCGTCGCCCTTGTCCAGGCCATAGGCCAGGGCAGCCGCGGTCGGCTCGTTGATGATGCGCTTGACTTCCAGGCCTGCGATGCGGCCGGCGTCCTTGGTGGCCTGGCGCTGGCTGTCGTTGAAGTAGGCCGGCACGGTGATCACGGCCTCGGTGACGGTCTCACCCAGGAACGCTTCGGCGGTCTTCTTCATCTTCTCCAGCACGCGGGCGGAGATTTCCTGCGGGGCCATCTTCTTGCCGTCGCTGGTCTGGACCCAGGCGTCGCCGTTGTCATGGGCCAGGATGCCGTAGGGCACGTGCGCGATGTCCTTCTGGACTTCAGCGTCGGTGAACTTGCGGCCGATCAGGCGCTTGACGGCGTAGAAGGTGTTCTTGGGGTTGGTCACGGCCTGGCGCTTGGCCGAGGCGCCGACCAGGACTTCGCCGTCCTTGGTGTAGGCGACGATGGAGGGCGTGGTGCGATCGCCTTCCGCGTTTTCGATGACGCGGGCCTTGCCGCCGTCCATGATCGCCACACACGAGTTGGTGGTGCCGAGGTCGATACCAATGATCTTGCCCATGAGGGAGACTCCTGAAGTTCTGGGTACATCCGGCAGCTGCCGGGTTATGAATGGGATGTGTGGGACGCTGCGGACACTTTCAAGCCGTCCATCAAACACAGTGTTCGATGGCGACCCAACGCGTTCAGCGTCCGGTCGAGCCGCCGGGACAGGCCCGGCAGACCGGGATGCGGGTCAGTCGCGGGCCACCACGACCAGCGCCGGACGCAGCAGGCGGTCGTTGAGCAGGTAGCCCTTCTGGAACACCTGGACCACGCTGCCGGGCGCCGCGCCGGGCGCGTCGACCTGGCTGATCGCCTGGTGGTGGTCCGGGTTGAAGGTCTGGCCGGTCGGGTCGAGCAGGGTCAGGCCATTGTCGGCGGCGACCTTGAGCAGCTGCTTGTAGGTCAGTTCGAGACCTTCGCGCAGCGGGCTCGGTTCGCTGCCGGCGGCATTGAGGCCGGCATCGAGGCTGTCGAACACCGGCAGCAGCTCGCCGAGCAGTTTTTCATTGGCGAAGCGGCGCGCCTGTTCCACGTCGCGGGCAACGCGCTTGCGCTGGTTGTCCAGGTCGGCGCGTTCGCGCAGCGACTCCGAGCGCAGCAGGGCAAGCTCGTTGTGCAGGCTGTCCAGCTGCTGCTGCAGGGACGGCTCAGCGGCCGGCTCGCCGGCGGGATTCTGGGATGCGATATCTGACTGATCTTGGTTCATTTCCGGATCCTTGGCGGTGACTCTCCGCCTCCACCCACCCCTATGTGGGCGCGGCTACGGGATTCAAGAGTCCAGGGCCGCTTTATGCGCGATCGCGGGACAATCCGCCGCCGCCGGGCGAGCCCAGCGCGGCCCCCAGTACCTGGGCGGTGGCTTCCACCAGCGGGATCATGCGGTCGTAGGCCATCCGCTTCGGGCCGATCACCCCCAGTACGCCCAGCACCTGGCCATCGGCCGAGTACGGGGCGGTGACCAGCGAGACGCTCTCCAGCGGCATCACCCCGGTCTCTTCGCCGATGAAGATGCGCACGCCCGGGGCCTGGATGGTGCGCTCGAGCAGCTGCAGGATCTCGCGCTTGCTGGCGAACACGTCGAACAGCTCGCGCAGGCGCTCCAGGTCGGAGAGGTCCTGCACGCCCATCAGGCGGGTCTGACCGGCCAGCACCATGTCATCGGCCGGTGGCACCATCGCCTGCTCGGCCAGCTCGATGCTGTGCGCCAGCAGCTGCTCCATCTCCGACTGCGCATCGCGCAGCTCCAGCAGCAGCCGGGCCCGGATCTCGGCCAGCGGGCGCCCGGCGCAGTTCGCATTGAGATAGTTGGCGACCTGCTCCAGCTCGCCCGGGTCGAAGCTGCGGCGCGGCTCGATCACCCGGTTCTGCACTTCGTTGTCGGCGAACACCAGGATCGCCAGCACCCGGCGCGCGTCCAGCGCCACGAAATCGATGTGCCGGAACGCGAACTGCTCCCGGCGCGGGGCACTGACCACCCCGACGAAGTGACTCATCGCCGAGAGCAGCTCCGAGGCACTGCCGAGCAGGGCCTGGGTGCCGGTGCCGGTGGCCAGCTCGGTGCGCAGGCGGCTGAGTTCGCCCTCGCCCGGCGGCTGCATCTTGACCAGGCTGTCCACGAACACCCGGTAGCCGTGCGCGGTCGGCACCCGGCCTGCGGAGGTATGCGGGGAGCTGAGCAGGCCCAGGTCTTCCAGGTCGCCCAGGATGTTGCGGATCGTGGCCGGGCTGACGTCCAGGCCGGCATGCCGGGCAAGCGTCTGCGAGCCGACCGGCTCGCCATCCTGGATATGGCGGGCGATCAGCGTCCGCAGCAGATGGCGGGCGCGTGGCGCGAGATGTGACGCGGAAGGATGCATGGAATCAGCCTGTGAGACGCCCACTTAGATAATGGCTGCACGGGGCGTTGGCAAGTCATTGGAGACGCCCCCGGCCCATGCTAGCGTGCGCGGCTTGGAGACACCCCTCGTGTACAACGTAGACCATGCTTAGACATCTATCGATCAAGGATTTCGCGGTCGTCCGCGCCACCGAGCTGGAATTCGGCGCCGGCATGACCGTGGTCTCGGGTGAAACCGGCGCGGGCAAGTCGCTGATGGTGGACGCGCTGGGCTTTTTGTCCGGGCTGCGCGCCGACAGCGGCGTGGTCCGCCACGGTGCCGCGCGCGCCGAGCTCTCGGCCGAATTCGCGCCATTGGCCGACGCCCCGGCGCGCCAGTGGCTGCGCGACAACGAGCTCGACGACGAAGAACAGTGCCAACTGCGACGCGTGATCCGCGCCGACGGTGGTTCGCGCGCCTTCATCAATGGCCGCCCGGTGACGCTCTCCCAGCTGACCGAGCTGGCCGGCATGCTGGTGGAGATCCACGGCCAGCACGAACAGCAGGCCCTGCTCTCGCGCCCCTCGCAGCTCTCGCTGCTGGACGCCTTCGCCCGCAACGACGCCGAGCGCGCCCAGGTCCGCCAGACCGCGGCACGCTGGCAGGCGCTGGTCGATGAAGCCGAGGCCTTGTCGCGCCAGGGCGACGTGAGCGACCGGATCGGCTACCTCGAGCACCAGCTCGGCGAGCTCAAGCGCGAAGACCTCGATCCCGCCTCGATCGCCACCCTGGGCAGCAGCCACCGCCGCCAGGCCCATGCCAGCGCGCTGATCAGCGCCTGCGACGTGGCCGTCAGCCGCCTCAACGGCGACGACGAGGTCTCGGTGCTGCAGCTGCTGCAGCAGACCCGCCACGATCTGACCCGCGTGGCCGAACACGACAGCCGTCTCGGCGAGGTCGACGCCCTGCTCGACAGCGCCGCCATCCAGCTGGACGAAGCGCTGTCCCTGCTCGATCGGGTCCACGACGACCTGGATGCCGACCCGGAGCAGTTCGAGGATATCGAACGCCGCCTGGGTCGCCTGCATGATCTCGCCCGCAAGCACCGCGTGCCGATGGAAGCGCTGGGCGAGCACCGCGACGCGATGGAGGCCGAAGTCGAGCAGCTGCGCGGCGCCGATGAGCGCCTGCAGGCCCTGGCCGGTGAGATCGACCGCGCCGCCGGGCAGTGGAAGACCGTGGCCGAGGTGCTCAGCGCCAGCCGCCGGAAGGCCGCGAAAGCCCTGTCGGACACCACCACCACCCTGATCGGCGAGCTGGGCATGGGCGGTGGTCAGTTCCTGATCGATATCGAGCCGCAGACCGTGGCCAAGCCGGACCCGAACGGCGCCGAGCGGGTCGAGTTCCTGGTCGCCGCCAACGCCGGCCAGCCGCCGCGTGCCCTGCGCAAAGTGGCTTCGGGCGGTGAGCTGTCCCGGATTTCGCTGGCGATCGAAGTCGCCGCGCTGGGCCTGGATGCGGTGCCGACCATGGTCTTCGACGAAGTCGACTCGGGCATCGGCGGCGCCGTGGCCGATATCGTCGGGCAGAAACTGCGCGCCTTGGGCGAGAAGCGTCAGGTGCTGTGCGTCACCCACCTGCCGCAGGTCGCCTCCAAGGGCCACGCCCACTACCGGGTCAGCAAGGCCCCGGTGGACGGCATGACCCAGAGCGCGGTCGAGAAGCTCGATGCCAAGGCCCGCGAGGAAGAGCTCGCGCGGATGCTGGGCGGCGTGGAAGTCAGCAAGGAAGCCCGCGCCGCCGCGCGCAAGCTGCTCCAGGTCTGACCGGTAGTGCCGGCCGCTGGCCGGCTCCTCCGGATGTCGGCCCGCCCTGCCGTCACCGGCCGCTGGCCGGCTCCTCCAGATGCCGGACCGCCCTGCCCTCGCCGGCCGCTGGCCGGCTCCTCCATCATCCCAGCGGCCTGGACAGGTCCACCCGCGCCACCAGGAAATCCAGCAGCGCGCGCACCCGCAGCGGCAGGTAACCGCCCTGCCCCTGGAACACCGCATGCACCTCTTCCAGATCGCCGGGATTGGCGTGCTCCAGCACCGGCAGCAGCCGCCCCGCCGCGACATCGGACTGCACCTGGAATGCCGCCAGCCGCGCGATGCCCACGCCGCCGAGCACCAGCCGGCGCAGGGCCTCGCCATCACTGGCGCGCACGTTGCCCTCGGTCGGGACGACCCTGCGTTCGCCGTTGAGCTCAAGCGGCCACCCCGTATACGCGCGTGGATGCCCGATATCGAGCCGGTTGTGCGCCAGCAGCGCGTCGGCGTCTTCCGGCAGCCCATGCCGGGCGGCATAGTCGGGGGCGGCCACGATCATCATCCGGGTCGCACCCAGCCGCCGCGCGACCAGGCTGGAGCTCTTCAGCGGCCCGGCCCGCACCGCCACGTCGGTGCGCTGCTCGAGCAGATCGATCACCTCGTCGGTCAGCACCAGGTCCACCCCGACCTGCGGGTGCAGAGCGAGGAAGCTCGGCAGCAGCGGCAACAGGAAATGCTGGCCGAACGGCACGTTGGCGTTCACCCGCAGGCGCCCGCGCGGCTCGGCATGTGCGCTGGCACAGCGCTCGGCCTCGTCCAGATCGGCCAGGACCCTCAACCCGCGCTCATAGAAGGCGCAGCCCTCCTGGGTCAGCTGCAGCTGGCGGGTCGAGCGCTGCAACAGGCGCGTGCCCAGCCGCTGCTCCAGCCGCGAGACCAGCTTGCTGACCGCCGAGGGACTCAGCTCCAGCGAGCGGGCCGCCGCCGAGAACCCGCCGGTTTCGACAACCCGGACGAATACTTCCAGTTCGCCGGAACGGTTGATGTCAGTGCCTGCCATGGGATGAATCCAGTTCACAGATGATTGTCCGCAGGCAGTCTAGTTCACAGGTGAGCCGCAGATCACCATGGCGTCCCCTCGCCCACGGATTGCCCGATGAATACCCTCGCCCGCCTCACCGCCACCGCCCTGCTTGCCACCGCCGGGGGTGCAGCAGCGGCCCCTCCGACGACGTGGGCAGCCAGTTGGCAGGCCAGCCCGCAACCGGTCTGGGACGCAGGCTTCCTGTTTCCCACGCTGATTCCCGGGCACCTGGAGGCACAGACCTTCCGGCAGACCGCGCGCCTCGGCCTGGGGGGCGGGAAGCTGCGCGTGCGCCTGAGCAATGCGTATGGCAGGCAGCCTCTGCGGATCAGCGCGGCCAGCGTTGCTGCCGGAGCGGGGCGCCCCCCGCTGGCGCTCTCGTTCGACGGGCACAGCGACACCCTGATCGCGCCCGGCAAGGAACGCCTGAGCGACCCGCTGGCGCTGGCGACCGCCGATCTGCAGGCCGTGCAGGTGAGCGTCTACCTTGCCGAACGCACGCCGCTGCAGACGTTCCACTGGGACGGTCGGCAGACCGCGTCGTTCGCCGCTGGCGACCAGACCCTCGCCCCCACCCTGACCGCCACCGCGACCACGACCGCCCGCCTGTTCGTCTCGGGCATTGATGTGGAAGCGCCCGCCGATGCCCGGAGCGTGGTCGTGATCGGTGACTCGATCACCGATGGCGCGACCGCCAGTCTGGACCGCGACCAGCGCTGGACCGACCACCTCGCCGCGCGCCTGGCGCCGCAAGGGGTGGCCGTGGTCAACGCAGGCATCTCCGGGGGACGCCTGCTGCGCGATGGCATGGGCGAGGCAGCGCTGTCGCGGTTCCAGCGTGACGTGCTCGATCAATCCGGCGTGGCCAGCGTGATCGTGCTGCTGGGGACCAACGACATCGGCTGGCCCGGCACCGCGTTCGCCCGCACCGCGCCGGCGCCGACCCTGGCCGAGCTGCAGGCGGGCTATCTCGCCCTGGTCGAGCGCGCCCATGCGCGCGGCGTCCGCATCCTCGGCGCAACCCTGCCGCCGTTTGAAGGCGCCCTGCCCGACACTCCGCTGGACGATTACTACCAGCCCGACAAGGACGCGCTGCGCCGTCGGCTCAATGACTGGCTACGGCAGGACAGCCCGTTCGATGCCGTGATCGATCTCGATGCCGTGCTGCGCGACCCTGCCGATCCCTCCCGGCTGGCGGCGGCGTTCGATTCCGGCGATCACCTCCACCCGGGCGATGCAGGCAACCGGGCGATGGCTGACGCGGTGGATCTGCAGGCGCTGCTGCCCCGCCAAGTGCCGGTCACGACACCCTGAGAACGAAAAAACCCCCGTGCCGAGGCGCGGGGGTCTGATCAGCAGCCTGTTCTGGCCAGGCCGGTCACCACGACCGGCCCAAAGCCATCACCGGCGCTTCTTGCGCACGTAGAGCACCAGCGAGTGCTCTTCCAGCTCGTAGCCGTGGTCCGCGGCGATCTTGCGCTGCAGCTCCTCGATCTCGTGGCTTTCGAACTCGATGATCTTGCCGCTGTCCACATCGACCATGTGGTCGTGATGACCACCGCGGTCCAGTTCGTAAACGGCCTGGCCGCCCTCGAAGTTGTGCTTCAGCACCAGGCCGGCGGCCTCGAACTGGGTCAGCACCCGGTACACCGTGGCCAGGCCGATCTCGTCACCGTGCTCCAGGAGCTGGCGGTAGATGTCTTCGGCGGTCATGTGGTGGCTGGCATTGCGCTGCTCGAGCAGCGCCAGGATCCGCATACGCGGATGGGTCACCTTCAGGCCGACTTTGCGCAGGTCGTGGGTTTCCATAGTTCTCCGTTCATTGGCGATTTAGCGCCAGCTGCCTCGGATTGGGTCGCGGCGACACGTCAGGAGTGTATCATCGACTCGATTTCCCCAAACGCCATTCCCCGATGCGCAATCTCCTGCTGGTCGCCGCCGTTGCCCTGTCCACCACGGGCTGCGGCATCATTTACAAGCAACCCATCTATCAGGGCAACCTGATCCGGGAGCAGGCCGTCGGTCAGCTGCAGGTGGGCCAGAGCAAGCAGCAGGTCAGTGCCCTGCTCGGCACGCCCTCCGTCGCGGACCCGTTCCACGCCCAGCGCTGGGACTACACCGCCAGCCAGCGCGTGAACCGCGTCGGCAAGACGGACGTGAAGAACTTCACCGTCTACTTCGAGAACGATGCGGTCACCCGCTGGGACGGCGAGTACTTCGCCAGCGATGATGCCCAGCTGGCCCGCAGCACGGTGCGCCAGTTCGGCCGCAACCTGCCCAAGGACAAGAAGAAGCGCGGCCGCTGAGGCCCCCCTTCTTCAGTCAGCTGCCGGCGCGTGCGCGTCGGCGGCGATTGTCTTTCGGGTCGGCCAGCAGCGGACGCAGCAGCTCAACCCGGTCGCCCTCACGCAGCCCCTGATCTGCCTTGGCCAGCAGGCCATGCACGGCCACGGCCGGGCACCGGTCACTGCCTTCGATGGCGGCCAGCGCGACGGCGTCGGCAACGGTGGCCCCCTCGGCCAGCGTCAGCACCCGCGACTCGACCCGATCAGGCCACGCCAGCACCACCTCGACCGTGATCACGGCTCACTCCTGGGCGTCGGCGACGCGGACGAAATCATTCACCATGCGATCGGCCAGACCCTGGAAGCCCAGCGCCAGGGCCGGACCGAGCAGGCGTGAGGTCGGCTCGAACTCCAGCGTCAGCGTGACCTTGCAGGCGTCCTCGGCCAGCGCATGGAATTCCCAGCGCCCGTGCAGGCGCTTGAACGGCCCGTCCTTGAGCTGCATATCGATGCTGTGCGGGCGCTGCAGCGTGTTCTCGGTCATGAACCAGGTCGAGAACGAACCGAAGCCCAGATCCAGGCGCGCGACCAGGCGGTCCGGGCCGGACTCCAGGATCTGCGAGGCCGAACACCAGCGGAAGCGGCGCGGATAGGCGTCAATATCATTGACCAGGTCGAACATGCGGGCAGCCGAATGTTCGACCAGGGCACTACGGCGGATAGTTGGCATGCGATACAGATGTCTGATGAATCGACCGGGCGTGCCCGAATCGGAGACAATAGGGAAATGAGCAAGAACAGCGGCAAGGATAAAGCAAAGGACGCGACGGCCAACAAAACCATCGCGCTCAACAAGCGTGCCCGTCACGAGTACCACATAGAAGATCGCTTCGAAGCCGGCCTGGCCCTGCAGGGCTGGGAGGTCAAGTCGATCCGCGCCGGGCGCGGCAACATCATCGATGCGTACGCCTACGTGCGTGATGGCGAGATCTACCTGATCGGTGCGCAGATCACCCCGTTGATCCAGGCCTCCACCCACGTGGTGGCCAACGACCGCCGGGAGCGCAAGCTGCTCCTGCATCGCAACGAGATCGACAAGCTGATCGGCAAGGTCCAGCGCGACGGCTACACGATCGTGCCCACCGCGATGTACTGGAGCAAGAACAAGATCAAGCTCGAGATCGCGCTGGCCAAGGGCAAGCAGACCCACGACAAGCGCGATGCCGAGAAGGACCGCGACTGGGCGCGCGAGAAGTCGCGCACGATGCGCCGCCACAACCGCGACGCCTGATGACGCGCACGGTGCCCGCGCCGGGCATCCAGCCGGCCAGCGCCGAGGACACCCGCGCGGTGTTCGCCGGTCTGCTGGCCTTCAACCAGGCCGCCAGTGGCGATGCCCTGGACGACCAGCCGGTCAACCGCGTGATCCACGACGACGCCGGCCAGGTGGTGGCCGGGATCGCCGCCGATGTCTGCGGGGGCTGGCTGATGGTGCATGCGCTGTGGGTCGACGACACCCGTCGCGGCGAAGGCCTGGGCCAGGCCCTGCTGGCCGATGCCGAACAACAGGCCCGCACGCTCGGCGCACACGCCGTGACGCTGGATACCTTCTCCTGGCAGGCCGAGGGCTTCTACCTCAAGCAGGGCTATGAGGTGTTCGGCCGGCTGCAGGCGTTTCCGCCCGGCCATCAGCGGCTGTATCTGCGCAAGCGGCTGTAGGGCCCCTACGCAGCGCCGGCCTCGCCGTCCGGACAGTAGGCGTCATGCAACGCCGCCAGCACGCGCAGTGCCGGCGACTCGGCCAGCGCATAGAAAATCGTCTGGGCCTCGCGCCGGGTGGTGACCAACGCCATTCCCCGCAGCACCGCCAGGTGCTGGGACAGCGCCGACAGACCCAGCCCACTGAGCGGCTGCAACTCCCCCACCGACGCCTCGCCTTCCACCAACCGACACAACACCCGCAGCCGTGCCGGATGTGCCAGCGCCTTCAACAGGGCAGCGGCCTGGTCCGCTTGGGCGGCCATCTCTGCAGCACGGGAGGTCACAGGGGAATGTCGAGTCGGGTTCGAATCACGCATGACTTGCACTTTACCTGAGACAACCCTAATTTAGATTTATCTGAATTACAGGGCGAACCCATGTCGCATCCAGACGTTTCTACCGCTGCCGTTGATCGCCCATGACGCCGGGCTGGGTGACCGCCCTGGCGGGCGGTGTATTGATTGGCCTTGCCGCCACCGCCCTGCTCTGGCTCAACGGCCGCATCGCCGGCATCAGCGGCATCACCGCCGGCGCCTTGTTCCCGAAACGTGGCGAGACGGCGTGGCGCTATGCATTTCTACTGGGGTTGATCGCGGCCGGTGCACTTGCGCTGCACTGGCTGCCCTCCGCCGCGCCCTCACGCACCGGCTTTCCGCCGGTACTGCTGATCGCAGGCGGCCTGCTGGTGGGCTTCGGCACCCGGCTGGGCGGCGGCTGCACCAGCGGCCATGGCGTCTGCGGCCTGGGTCGCCTGTCATTGCGCTCGCTCGTCGCCGTAGGGGTGTTCATGGTCACCGCGATAC
This sequence comes from Stenotrophomonas sp. TWI1183, assembly GCF_039673115.1. Lineage (NCBI taxonomy): Bacteria > Pseudomonadati > Pseudomonadota > Gammaproteobacteria > Lysobacterales > Lysobacteraceae > Stenotrophomonas > Stenotrophomonas sp. TWI1183. The sequence goes on along the minus strand of NZ_JBDJKZ010000003.1, from coordinate 55,709 downwards.
TGACCACCTTCATCGTGCGCCACGTCGCGGGGATCGCATGAACCGACAGAGTCTGGCCGCGCTCTGTGCGGGCGCCCTGTTCGGTCTCGGCCTGGCAGTATCGGGCATGACCGATCCGCTGCGCATCCTCGGTTTCCTGGATGTCACCGGCGCGTTCGACCCGTCGCTGCTGTTCGTTCTCGGCGGCGCCGTCGCCACCACCGCGCTGCTGTTCCGGTTCGTGCTGCGCGCGCCGCGGCCGCGCCTGGCCGATCACTTCCATCTCAGCAACAGCCAACGGATCGACACCCGCCTGCTCGGCGGCGCAGCGTTGTTTGGCATCGGCTGGGGCTTGGCGGGCTATTGCCCCGGGCCGGCGCTGGTCGGTCTCGGCTATGGGGCCCACGAAGCCCTTTGGTTCGTGCCGGCGATGCTCGTTGGCATGGCAGTGCACCGGGGGTGGGAACGTCAGGCTCAGCGCGCGTCGTCGACCTGATACGGCCGCATCTCCACCGGCGGCGGGTCCACGCCGTGCTTCTGGCGATACAACGCATTGAGATGGAGGTTCAGATGCAGCGCCTCGGCCTCGGCCAGCAGGCGCTGCTCGCCGCTCAGCCGCGCCCCCAGCATCATCTCCCGGTGCAGCGCCGTGGTGAGATCACCACGCATCTCGGCCACGCGGGATATCGCGTAGGCCTCGGGAATCCCTGCCGCATGGGTACCCGCCTTCCAGGACGACAGCAGGCTCAGCGCGAACAGATCGCCTTCCGCGCCGGCGGCCAGCAGACGACTTTCGGCCTTCGGATCCGCGCCCAGCCGCCGCACATTGCGCATCGTTGCCGCCACCGTGTCGCCTGCCCGTGCCGCCTGGTCGAGCTCGGCGTCGGAGGCCTGCTGATAGCGGGTCCATTGCGCGCCATTGGGGAAGCCGTGCTGGTCGAGCCAGCGCCGCTCCTCCGGGTGACCGGTGCTGAAGGGGTCCTGGGCGATATCCAGGCCCTCCCGCGAGCGGGGGAGATCGGGGAAGGGATGGGGCGGCTTGGTCGAGGGGGTCGGCGCCACTTCAACCGAAGGCGTGACCGCGTGTACGGCCGGTTTCGACGCCCGCCCTGCCCCGCCAGGCGCCTGCGCACCCGACGTAGACCGCCAAACGCTGGCCGCTCCGATCGCCGCCACCACCAGCACCGCCACTGCAATCCACACCTGCTTCTTCAACGCCTCGTCCCTGTCAGCAACCACTCTTCCGGGGCCGGATTGTAGTCCGCCCGTGCGCCCGGGTGCCCGCCCCGCCTGACCCGCGGACGCCAGCGGGACAACGATCTTTCCCCGCCAACCCCGCACAACTGTCAGAATCCCCGCATTGATACGGAAAGGATCCGCGCGTGACTCTCGAAACTACCCCGGCACCCGCACTGGCGGCGGACGAACTGACCACCCTGCGCGCCGACGTGGCGGCGCTGGAGTTCATCTTTGACGAACTCGCCCGCGCCATGGACCCGGCCGCGCTGCTCAAGGTGCTGACGTACCTGATCCGCAACGCCAAGCGCGTCGCCTCGGAGACGCAGAGCTACGACAGCCTGGAGCACCGCCGCCTGGTGGCCCAGGTGGAGTCGCTGATGGCCCGGGTCGAACCGCAGGCCAAGAAACAGGCGATGACCGTGCGCAACGAGCACAACCGCCTGAAGAAGGAAAAGGCCCGCCACAAGGCCGACAGCCGCCGCCAGCTGCAGAAGTAAGTACCCGGCGGGCAAGGTGACTGTTCAGCTGGATTGGAGTAGCATCGGACCCGTCAAGTAGACGTCCGGTGCTGTTTCCGGATGAAGTGCGGTTCTTGAAGAAACCGGGGGTGCATTGGTTTCGACGGGGGTTGTGAAGTTACTTGGTGCATGCCGAGGGGGCAGCTTTCCTCGTTAATCCAGCAGCAAACTTTTAGTTGCCAACGACGACAACTACGGTTCGAACGACTTCGCAATCGCTGCCTAAAAACAGCTTTAGCGTTTAGTTCTACAGCCGCCTTAGGCGAACCCCCGAACCTACTTGTGCCCGTGCTCGTAGATGTAGGGTCATTATCACGGAACCGGTTGTGATGGCTGCCTGTCAGTCACGACTTAACTAAAGCAGGCTGGTCCTGGGGTGCGCTTTGCACACCGTGCTGCCACAGGATGAGATCTAACGGTGAGCTAAGCATGTAGTACCGGGGATGGAGTGCCTTCGGACGGCGGTTCAATTCCGCCCACCTCCACCATTAGACGGTCCCACAAGGGCCACAGAAAGCCGGAACCTCCCGTCAAACAAGGGGTTCCGGCTTTTTTGTTGCCCGGGGTTGTCCAGGCTGTTCCGTTGCAGCCTATGAGACGCTGGGAGGTATATCTAGGGGTATCCGCCCTGCTCGAAAACGCGATACCCCCGTGCCTCTGACCGACGCTGCCATTCGTCGCGCCAAGCCTGTCGACAAGCCCCAGAAGCTTGCTGACGGCGGCGGCCTATTCCTCTTCATCCCCATTGCCGGCAACAAGAGCTGGCGCTGGAAGCATCGCGTCATCGGCAAAGAGAAGCTTCTGACCCTCGGCCTGTATCCCAAGGTGAGCCTGGCCAAGGCGCGGGAGGCCCGGGAAGATGCTCACCGCCTGCTGGCCAGCGGCGTAGATTCCAGCGAGCAGCGCAAGGCCGCAGCTGCCACGAAGGCCGCCGACCTCGTCGAGAGCTTCGAGGTCATCGCACGCGAGTGGCTGGCCGGTCGGCCATGGGTGCCCGGCTACCAGAAGAAGGTCGCCGCCTGGTTCGAGAAAGACGTTTTCCCCTTCCTGGGCTCACGGCGCGCCGCAGATCTCAAGGCATCGGACTTCCTGCATGTCGCCCGCCGGATGGAGGCCCGCGAAGCCTTTGAGTCGGCCCACCGGCTCATGCAGAACTGCGGCCAAGTGATGCCTTATGCCGTGGCCACCGACCGAGCAGCGCGCAACCCGGTAGCCGATCTGCGCGTTGCGCTGATCCCGCCGCCGGAGAAGAACCACGCTGAGGTTGCGGACCCGGTGCAGCTCGGCGGCCTGCTGCGCGCCCTTCACGCCTACCACGGCACACCCGTTGTCCAAGCCGCGCTGAAGCTGGCGCCGATGCTGTTCGTTCGTCCAGGCGAGCTGCTGCAGGCGGAGTGGGCAGAGGTGGATCTGGATGCAGCCCTCTGGAGCATCCCTGCTGCGCGCATGAAGATTCGGCAGGCCCACATCGTGCCGCTGGCACGACAGGCAGTCGAAGTTCTCAAGGAGCTGCAACCTGTGACCTGCCACGGCCAGTACGTGTTCGCAGGCGGGCGTAGCGAAAAGCGACCTATTATGTCAGAGGTGGCCGTGCTAGCGGCCCTGCGTGTGATGGGGTTCGATAAGGACACCGTCACCGGCCACGGCTTCCGCGCCACCGCGCGCACCCTGCTGGATGAGGTGCTGGGCTTCCGCCCGGACATCATCGAGCACCAGCTGGCGCAAGGATCCCAACGGCCGGGCCTACAACCGCACCACTCACTTGGTGGAGCGCACCCGGATGATGCAGGAATGGGCCGACTACCTTGATCAACTCCGGCACGCAAACTGTCGCGGCGACGGGATCACACCTAAACTTATCGCGAAAATTGAGCGAGCCTACGATGAAACTTGACTACGACGCCGTTGAGCTACCGCCATTAAAGGACGCGGAACCAGAAACTTGGCAGCTTGCCTGGCGACTTAAGGCCCAGCGTACTCCGGCATGGAAGATCAGGCGGGAGATGCCTATGCCGCGCCACTTTTACAAATTTATGAATTTCGCGGGCTCCGGAGACTGCGTTCGCAACCTGCGATGCATAGCTGTTGACTCAAACTTTTGGCTGAGCTCTCCCGAAAATTTCAACGACCCATTTGACTTTCAGTGCAGAATTGAGCTGTCGAGCGACAGAGTAGAGCTTAGAAGGCACGTGGAACGCTTGGCAAGAGGATTGCGAAAAACGCATGGATTGACTGCCGCTGAAGCAAAGCGGACGGTCTCCAACGTGATGCAAAATTCCCACGCGCTCGTGAGCAACCAGTCCGTTCTGCAGCGGGACAGAGTTAACCATGGCGCCACTTGCTTAACTCCAGATCCGAGGAACCTACTAATGTGGGCTCATTACGCTTCGTCTCACCGCGGCATCTGTCTGCAGTTCCGTACCGACGCAGATCCCGGCATCTTTGCATCTGCTGTCGAGGTTGAGTACCGCGATGAATATCCCATTGTTCGCTGGCCAAGCTCAGACAAGAAGGCTGCCGTGGCTTACATGCTGCGCAAGGGAACCCAGTGGGCCTACGAAAAAGAGCGTCGCATAGTGATGCTCGGTTTACGGTCTCGCACTCTTTCGTTTGTCCCTCGAGCCCTTAGAGGGATAATTCTAGGCTGTAAATTTCCAGCGACACATCGCGCCAGTCTCCATTCATTACTTGACGAAAGGAGTGCTCGAGGTCACCCCCCTGTGAGCATTTACCAAGCGGAAATGCACCCGTCGAGGTTCGAGCTGACGTATCGCAAGGAGCGCCTATAACGCTCGACACGTCGTCGCAATCGAAAGTAGGGGTCCCACGGCTGCGATTAATCAGCGCATGAGGAACGGTTTCCCAGTGCGCAGCTGCTTGATCCGCTGATCGACCTCTGCGCGGAGCCGCACTTGGTGGCGTTCGGCCCACAGCTCTGCGCCCTTCTTGCCCTGCTCATAGCTACTGCAGTCGCGGTGCGACCGGAGGGTCCAGTCGTCGCGCTGATTGTTCAGGCTGACCCACCAAGTTCCGTCATTTATGCGCCGGTGCAAGCGCAGCACCTCGGTGCTGTCCAGCAGCAGGGAGTTGGGCTGGTCAAAGGTTGCGGTGCCGACGGAGTGCCAGCGGAAATCGGGCGGGAGCATGGCGCGAAATCCTACGGGTCCAGCCCTCAAATTCTGCGACGGTGGCTTGCGAATGATCGCCGAGCTGATCTACCAATGGCCAGGAAGGACCAGTCACCGACCTGCCCTTTGCAGCTCTACTCGGGTGCATCTGAAGCCATCAGAGGGGCCGCGCTTCAACTGTTCAGGTCACCCTTGGCGCGACCTTTTCCTCTCCATCGGCTAGGCCTGGAAGCGTTAGCGACTGAGTGACAGTCGCTGACCGGAGGCGCTCGCAACGCCGACCCACAGATCACGTGCCCGGGGCCGGAAAGACGCAAAAACATCGCCCGACGAATCCGTGAGCACGATGCTAGACCCTTCGAAATCCCACCTCGAGACCTTCCATAGCTCAGGGCACCCAGTCGAAGTGACCGCCCAGTACCCATCGAAGTACGGACTGGCCTTCAGTTCCACCGTGCAAAGGAATTCGCCGTTGCTGGCGGTGACTTTATAGGTGCCGTCCACCTGTTCAGGTGTAGGTCGCGAAGAATGTCGCTTTGACGACGTAGAGCGATCACCGTCAAGATCATCATTGTCGTGTCCCGCGCCGATGTGGGAGTCATTTCGCTTGTTGGGCGACATACTGGCTTCGTTGCTCTTCTCCCATGCCCGCATCTCCGGCGAGCTTGCGTCGTCAAACAAATTGCTCGTGGCAGTCGAGCTTGACGAGTCACTCTGCGTGCTCTGGGTCAGGGAGCCGGTATTGTCTTGGGCCAGCGCTGTGAAGCTGAGCGGAAGCGCTGTGGCTAGCAATAGTGTTTTGATCATGCCGGCAGTCCCCAAGCAGTGTTGTTATGGGAGGGAGGATCTACATCGCAGCCGCACCACGAGGGCCAGTGAATGTCGGGAGCGAAAGCATTCCGCGGAATCTTACGGGTCAGGCTCTCAAATCCTGCGACGGTGACCAAAGCTTGGTCCGCCTCGCGGATCCGCAGGAAATCAGGCCGAATGTGGTGACGCCCTGCCCTGCGGATCCGCGCCGCGTCCAGCTGGAGTCCACCCTGTGGGTGGTGTCTCACCCGTTGATGGCCGAAGGATCGCTCTGGGCTGGTGAAGGCCACGCCAAGTAACACGCGGCCGGCTGGCGTAGGTGACGCTATGTGCGGCCGCTTCGTCCAGACCCCGATCCGAGATGCCGCCAGCCTGGGCTTTCCCCAGCTGGTGGGCGACCTGCTGTCCATGCCGGCCAGCTACAACCTTGCGCCGACGCAGCGCGCCTCGGTGGTGCTTGATCGCGGCGATGGCCTGCAGGTGCAGCGGCTGGCCTGGAGCCTACTGCCCTTCTGGGCCAAGGCCAAGGGTCTGCAGGGCTCGACTATCAACACGCGCATCGAGACGGTGGTCACCAAGCCGGCATTCCGCAGCGCGTTCAATGCGCGCCGCTGCCTAATTCCGATGGCGGGCTACTACGAGTGGTCCGTGAACCCAAACGACAACGGTTAGGACCCGTGGTTCGTTCAGGCAGCGACGCCGCTCTGGGCGGCCGCCCTTTGGGAGGACGCAAGCAAGCTGCTCGGCCCCGACAACTTGGGCACCTTCACCGTGATCACGGGCGACAGCAGCGGCGTGTCCGCTGATATTCACGACCGCATGTCGGTATGGCTGGCGCCCGGCCAGGCCGAAGAGTGGATGAAGGCGGACGGCGACGGCGCCATGGCGATGCTGCTTGCCAGCGAGCCGCCGGCGATGGAGTCCTACCGTGTCAGCCGCGCGGTCAACACGCCACGTAGCAATAGTCCCGAGCTTCTTACTGAGGTCAGTTAATTCCTGTATGTACCGGTGTATCCGAATACGCGAGCCAGCAATACATGAGCCCAGAAGAGCTCCATTATTTGTACATGGACTGCATCAAAACAATGCCCGAGTTTGCGTATTCAAAGGCATACATTCCACTGACTCGAGAACAAGTTGCTTGGCAGGCTCGCGCGCTTGCTTTGATTGAGCTGCAGGGGAGCGTCCTGGAAGCCGCATCATTCAAAAGTGCTATGGGTCGAAGTGCCCACCCTAACGCTCGCCACGAGGCTGGCCTAGAGTTCTATCAACTTTTGACTACTGCGGCCATTCGGCAAGAGCTCAAGATGGCGCCAGGAGCACGCGGAGCTTTTATTCCCCTCGGAAGCCCGCTCGATGCCCTACGTGCAATCCGCTCAATCGTGTCAGGCGCTACAAGGGACCTATTCATTGTTGATCCATACGCCGACGACGCAATCGTTCACAACTTCCTCGGCAATGCCGCCGCAGGAATCACTATACGGATTCTGAGGGATGGGAGGTTTCGCGACTGTGGCAATAGGCTCAGCGTTGCCACTGATGCGTGGCGTCGCCAGTACGATGACGCTCGGCCGATCCAGGTAAAGACAGCCCCGGAGAAAAGTCTGCATGATCGGTTTATAGCTCAAGACGGTGCGAACGTTCACTTGATCTCTCAGTCCCTGAAGGATCTCGGAGCGCGCTCCCCCGCGACGATACAACGGGCGGACTCAGACATCGCTTCGGAAAAGCTCTTGGCCTACGAGGATCTCTGGGAGCGCTCGCAAGCAATGAGCTGAAGCGCTGGCGGTGTTCTCGACTCAGCCATTCGCCAGCACGAAATGCGAATGCTTCTCCAACAGGCGGTGCCCATTTTCCGACGGTAGTCTGGTGTTGTTCGCAACAGGACACATGGAGAGCCGCCTACCGCGAGGGCTTGGAAGAAGGCACGAAGATCGCCGCCCGCCAGTCGGAAGCGCATCTGCCGGTGTGCAGCGGCGGATTCGTGATGGGCAACGGCAGCGGCGACAAGTACATGGCGTGGGGTCAGGTAGGACCCGAGTGGGTTGCAGACCGATCGGCCGCTCTATGGCTGGTCCGTCGCGCCGATGCAGAAGCGCTGGCGGTCAAGAACGAGGACGCCTGGCTCATCCTGCCGGTGGAGCGTTGCGCGCTCCCGCCAAACGGCTGGGCCTGCACGCTGGCCTCAGGTCACGAGGGGCCGTGCCCGACCATCGCCGCCCCGCCCGCGCAGGGCATCGACCTGACCGACAGCCAGGCAGTGGGCAATGGGCAATGGTCACTAAGGCTATGGCTCAGACGTCAGGAAGCGAGTCCCTCCCTCAGTTCCTGAAGGCGCGCTGCGGTCCGCGAAGGCAGCGCCTCAGACACGACGCCGGTGATGGACTTGTGGGCCTCGTAGTAACGCGCCAATTTATTGATGGTGCTATCGATGAGATCCAACAGCTCCAAGCCAAACTTCACTCGCATGGTGACTGCCCTGGTGCAATCAGCGGCGGGCATACCCTTTATATCGTCAATCGACAGTCCGGGATTTTGATTGTAGAACTGCCATGCAGTCAGGACCGACAGCAGTGCGATGACATCTTCATCCTCAAACCCCTGCAGCTGATCCGCGCAACTCCGCAGAAAGACCAGATCTGGAAATGGCTGACTGGCGACAAACGATTCAAGGATGACGGCGGAGGTACCCGGGTTAAAAGTTGCCGGATCCCAATCGATCAGGGATGGCACAAGCTTTCTGCGTGCGAAAACCAGTTCCTTCGCAAACGCATGTGCTAATTGCACAGCTCTGCGCTTGTTTTCATCTTCAATTCGCTTCCATTCCCGCCTCTGCAGCTCCTCAGATTTCTCGCGCTCTGCACGTACAGCTCGCTCGGCAGCCTGCTTCTGGTCGTTTGCGCTACGCAACGCAACCAACACAGCGATCAGCGTAACGATGGCCGCAGCCCAGCCGCCCAATGCGGAGAGAGCGGCCCAGTCGAGATTGCATGTCGCGCTCCGTTCAATGCACGGAGTCAAGTAGTGAAATTTGGCCAACTGCAGTTCCCCCTGTGGACTTGGCGGCATTCTGCCACGGGCGTGATCCCGGAGGCTTTCCCCCATGGCTGAGCTGCTGCACACCGACTCGCCCGAATTCCGGGAGGTGGCCACGTGCTCGCCAGCCTGTCGGGGATAAACCTGAGCAAGGCCAGCAAGGCCGCCGTTCGTGCTTGGGAAGCTAGATGCCTAGCCCTGCACCACCTGGCCGCCGGCAACATGGCCGAGGCGCTGAAGATCATGGAGGCCGCCCGACCTGCCGGCCGCCGCTCCCCTACCCCTGCAACAAATCAGCCGCGCACCGCGACGAAGGAGACAAGATGACCAGCAACGTGCAACCACTCACCCCGCGCCGCCTGCTCCGCAGGAGCGAGGTGCGGGACCGGGTCCGGCTCTCGAAATCGATCCTCTATTCGCGCATTTCGGTCGGATCCTTCCCGAAACCGGTCACCTTGGGGAGCTCGGTTCGGGGGGTGGAATCCGAGGTTGAGGCGTGGATTTCGGAGCGTGTTTCGGAGCGGGATCATGGCAACGAAACTGGGGGTACGGCTGGGGGTACAGGCCCAACTTCCGGCGCGCCGCCCCTTGCGGCGTAAGGCTCGGTCGGACGAGTAAGGTAGAGCCCACCTCCACCATTAGACGGTCCCACAAGGACCACAGAAAGCCGGAACCTCCCGTCAAACAAGGGGTTCCGGCTTTTTTGTTGTCCAGCGCCAGGCCACCGCTCAGGGCGAGACAGGCGCTGGCGCCGGAAACATCGTACGCAATGCCTGCAGGGCCGCCGGATGATAGATCGTGGTATGTGTCTCGTCCGGCATCGGCTGGTACTTCACCAGCAGCGAGGGGGAAGCCTGCTGCAACAGTGCCGAGAACTTCAGCGTGCTTGCCGCCAGTTGCGGTTGACCGCTGCTGGCCAGGAACACCCGCGGCTGCGCTTGGCGGGCGGCCGCCAGTTGCTTCGGTGCATCAGCCAGCAACTGCCCCCGGTTCCACCACAGGCTGGGGTCGAGCGCGATGTAGCTGCTGAACAGCGTGGGTTCCTGCAGCAGCGTCTCGACCACGAACAGGCCCGCCAGCGATTCTCCGATCAGTGCCCGCTCGTCGGTGGTCGCATAAAGATGGCGCACTTCCGGCATCAGCTCATCGCGCAGGAACGCCCGGTACGCAGCCGACCCACCGATGCGCGGGGCGATTTTCCTGTCTTCGGGATCGCTACTGGGGGCGGTCATGTCACGGCGACGCTCGGTGTTCTCGATGCCGACCAGCAGGAAGGGACGGATGCTGCCATTGCCGGACAACACCTGCACCAGACCCGCCACGTGCAGGAAATCCTCGTCGATACCGCCGTCGGGCATGTAGATCACCGGCAGTGGCGCCTTCGGATCCAGTCCCCATGGGCGTGGACGGTATACGTTGATGCGCCGCGTCTCACCCAGCACCTTCGACTGCACCGTGAACGTTTCACCGATCGCCAGCGGCGCGCTGGGCGCGGACGGTGTCGGCGCGGCGGCCAGCGATGGCGCCGCGGAGACGGCAAGCAGCAACAGGGGCAGCACGAACAGGCGCATGGAGCGATCCAGTGATGGAAACCAGCGAGCATGATCGCCAGAGAACCGGAATCGAATCAACCGGATTGACGCGAATGCCAAGAGCGACAGAAGCCCCTCACGGCAACGTAAACTTCCGCGCCATCCGAAGCGGCCACACCGAGGTGAACTGCGCGCCGCCCACCAGCCGGTACGCCGCAGACACACTGTGCAGCACCCCCATCCTCTCCAGCACATCCTTGGTCTTCCGGAACGTCGGGCGCGGATCCGCAGTGAACATGAAAAGGTTGATCTCTTTCGCGCTGACGTCATAGCCATCCAGCGTCGCGGTCTTGCCGAGCGCGGTGGTCAGCTCGGCCTCCAGCGTCGCCAGGAACGCCTCATCGTCCAGCGACTTGCGCCAGAACTTGATCACAAGTTGGTAATCCATCAGGCGGCCTCGTCATTCAAGAAGTGAACCGCCAAGGTTACCCGCATGGCGGGCATCACGCTGTCGTCGAGGCCGCCGCGATCGTCTGCGCCAGCCGGTCGGCGATGGCCTGCCGCACCTCCGGCGCCAGCCGCGAGCGCGACAGCGCTTCGAACACCCACATGCCGTCGGCGGCGAGCTTGGCGATGAACAGGTCCAGCGCGGCCGGGTCGCTCAGGTCCTGCGGCGTCGGCGGCGACCAGCGCTCCACCACCGTGGTCCAGGGCTGCATGTTCTCGTCGGTGGCGGCCGCATCGAACATCAGCTGCAGCTCGGCCCGGCTGGCAGTCTGCGCACAGGTGAGTGCGTACGCCTGGTAGCGTTCGGTCCTCCCCGCGGCCTCGGCCGGCTTGCCGGCCGCATCGATCATGCTTGCCTCCCACACGCTGGCCAGGTGCTGGTGGATGCCCTGCAGCAGCGCATCACGCGAGGGAAAGTGGTACAGCAACCCGCCCCGGGCGATGCCGGATTCGGTGGCGACCGCTTCAAAGGTGAGCGCGGTGATGCCGTCGCGTTCGATCACGCGAACGGCGGCATCAAGGATGTTGGTTCGGTTGCTCGGGCGCATGGGCTTAGTGGGCGTGGGAGACGGTGGTGGCCGTGCCGGGGCCATGGCGGCGCAGCAGCACGCCGGTGATGACCGTGCCGACCAGCAGCACGGCGGCAATCACATACAGTACCCAAACATAGCTGGCGTCGTAGGCGCTGGCGGCGGCAGCAAGCCACCCCGCGTCAGCGCCCGGCCGGGCCGCCAGCGCGAACGCCTGCTGGATGCTCTCACCGGCACCGGCATCCACGCCGTCCGGCAGCGACACGGTGGCCGAGTACAGCGCGGCGATCAGGCTGCCCAGCAGCGAAACCGCGAACAGGCTGCCGAACTCATAGGAGACCTCCTCCACCGACGACGCCATGCCGGCGCGGTGCGGCGGGACGTTGCCGATGATCGCGGTGGAGGCGACGGAAATGGTCGCGCCCATGCCCAACCCGGTCAGCAGCAGCCCGGCAACGGTCCAGCCCACGTCGCTGCCGAAGGTCGTCGCCACCAGCAGCACGCCTGCCGTGCCTACGCCGAGGCCGCCGGTGATCAAGGGCAGCAGCCCGACGCGGTGCAGGAACGCACCGCCGAACATCGCGCTGGGCAGGCAGCCGAGCGCGATCACCGACACCAGCAAACCGGCCTGCAGCGGCGTGTAATCGGCCACCAGCTGGAAACGCTGGGTGGTCAGCAGCTGCAGGCCCGCGATGGCGAACATCGCGAACGCGGCCGAGAGCACGCCGGCCAGGAACGGCGCGTTGCGGAAGATGGCCACGTCGAGCATCGGGTACGGCAGGCGACGCTGGCGACGCAGGAACAGCCCCAGGCCGACGACGAAGATCAGCGCAGCCCCACCGGCCAGCGGCCAGTTCGGCGGTGCATGCGCGATTTCCTTGATCGCCACCACCAGGCCGGACAAGGCCACCAGGCTGAGCAGCGAAGAGAACATATCCCACGGCCTGCTCGCATCGGGCGTGCCGTGCGGCGCGAACAGCACCGCACCGACCAGGGCCAGCAGCACGATCGGCACGTTGATCAGGAACACCGCGCCCCACCAGAAGTGCGCCAGCAGCACGCCGCCGACGATCGGGCCGAGTGCCGCGCCGATGATGGAGATGCAGCCCCAGACCGCGATCGCCAGGTTGCGCTCGCGCTCGTCTTCAAAGGTCAGGCTGATCAGCGCCAGGGTGGCCGGCATCATCGCCGCGGCGCCCACCGCGAGGAGCGCGCGGGCCCCGATCAGCAGGTTGGCATCCGGGGCGAACGCGGCCAGCAGCGAGGCGATGCCGAAGATCACCAGGCCGATCAGGAACATCCGGCGATGACCCAGGCGGTCCCCCAGGGTGCCCGCTCCCAGCAGCAGGCCCGCCATCACCAGCGGGTAGGCGTTGATGATCCACAGGCCCTGCAGCGGCGTGGCGCCGAGCTCGGCGGTCAGGGTCGGCAAGGCGGTGTACAGCACCGAATTGTCGAGCGTGATCAGCAGCAGGCCGGCGGCGACGGTGAGGAGCAGGCTCCAGCGCTGGGTCTTGGTCGGGGTCATGGGGGAGGCAAACGGATCGGGCGGGGTCGTAACTATACAGGACGTCCTGTTATGTTAAGAACCCTCTGCAGCTCGGGTGTTCAGGCTGCGGAGGGCGCGTTGGTGCGCCGCCCGGACGTGGCCGCCCGGCCCGTCCATTCGCGTTTGTTGGATGGCAGGGGGGCTAACCCGGGCAGGCACGCCTGTCCGGTCCGCACGGTGTCGGGGATGGCTATGGACGGACAGAAAGAAGCGTTTCGGCAGGCACACGCCGAGCTGGAACAGTGCTGGACAGGCGGCCGGTCGGCCGCCCAGCGTTGGGCGGTATACGACCAGATCCACGATCGGCTGGTCACGCAGTGGCCGGCCGATGCCAACCGTATCGTCGGGATGATGGTGATGTGGGTGACCGAAATCCGCGGGAGCTGCCCGTCCCCCTACCAGGCCACCGGGTCAGCTGGGAGGAGCACTACGCTGCGGCTGCGCCCCTGCCGCATCGATTCCTGACCGCCTACGGCGCGGGCGGCTGGAAGGGCTCGTTGTGCCCGGCCACTTCCATGTTGATGGCATTGATCAGTGCCGATACGGCGGACGCCAGGCGGCGGCTGTCGGCGATGGAGCCGAAGAACAGGATCGAGGTGCCGTCCAGTTCGACGCCGGCCAGGCCGAGCTCGCCCTTGAGCGCGGCGACGCGCTCGTCGAACAGTTTCAACCAGTGCGCATCGGGAATGACATCGAGCATCGCCACGATGGCTTCGTCCGCACCATGATCGACACGGGTCTGCAGTGTCGGGACGTCGAAACCCAGCAGCCTTGGCACGCTGCTGTCCGGTACGGGGATGCTCATGCGCGCATGGTAGCCGGTAACCCTGGGCGGTGCTGGGGAATCCAGCCACGAAGCATCCACAGTCCCTTGATCGGCGCGCGATCATGCTCGGCACGACACGCCCCTGCCGGGCCACCGAGGACCTGCCATGACACCGCTCCGTTCACTGCTGTTGACCACCCTGCTCGCCGTGACACCGATGCTGGCCACCGCGGCGGACAAGGTCACCACCACGCCCGTGCACTTCACTAAAGGTGCCAGCAGCGCCACCCTGCGCGGCACGCTGTCCGGCTATGAGACCGTCCGTTACACGATCGCGGCGCGCGCCGGCCAGACCATGGCGGTGACGATCGACGGAAGTCCGAATGCCAGCTTCAACGTGTTCGCCCCCGGCGTGGTGCCCGGCCAGGGTGAGGCGCTGGGCAGCAACGATGAGAAGCGGCGCTGGAGCGGCACCTTGCCGACCACCGGCACCTATGTCGTGCAGGTCTACCAGATGCGCGCGCAGGCGCGCCGTGGCGAAAAAGCGCCCCACAGCCTGACGGTCGCCATCCGCTGAGCCCTTCCCCGGGTATCCTCGGCGTTGTCGGCTGCCTCCTCGCAAGGACCCCGGGATGGACTTCCTCAAACTGCTGCGGTCGCTGGAAGAGTTTCTCTACGAGCTGTGTACCTGGTTCCTGTTCTTCCCGCGCACGCTGTATCGGGTGATCGTGCATCCGCGGCGGATGGCGCAGTACGTGGATACCGAGCTGAAGGAAAAACTGGAGCATCAGTTCGACGATGCGATCAGTCCGCCGATGTTCCTGATGCTGGCGGTGCTGGTCGCACACGGCGTCGAGCTGATGCTGCACCAGCAGATCGTCGGCACCGGGGCGCTGTCGCGCTCGATCTTCGGCAATGAGGAAAGCCTGCTGCTGTACCGCTCGATCACGTTCGCGATCTGGCCCCTGGTGACCACCACGCACCTGCTGCGGCGCAAACACGTAGCGCTGACCCGCGAGTCGCTGCGCCGGCCGTTTTTCATGCAGTGCTACCTGACCGCGCCCTTCGCGGTGACACTGTCCACCAGCATGGTGTTCGTGCGGCTGCCAGGCGAGCTGTCGACCGTGCTCGGCATCATCGTCGGCGTGATCGCCGCGCTCTGGTACGCCGCGGTGCAGGCCCGCTGGTTGAAGGTCGCACTGCAGCGTTCCTGGCTCAATACGATCCTCTCCACGGCGTGGGTGCTGCTGCTGGGCGCGCTGATCAACCTCACGCTCGGGATCATCCTGCTGTCGAACTGAGCACCTCGCCGGAGGGCTCCGCGAGGCGGGAGTAGACGTCGAAATCACGCGACACGCCGGCCACCCGGCGATAACGACGCAGGCGGCCTTCCAGGTTGAAGCCACACCGGCGCAGCACGCCTGCCGAGGCGGCATTGGTATCCAGCACCGACGCCTGGATCCGCTGCCAGCCGAAGCGCTGCCAGGCCCACGCGACCACTTCGTCGCACACGGCACTGGCGATGCCCCGTCGCCAGTAGTGCGGTGCAAGTTCGTAGGCGATCTCGGCCGTGCCATGCTGACAGTTGATGCTGTGGAAACCGATGCTGCCCGCCAACGCACCCTCGGTGTCGACGATGGCCAGCCGCACCTGGGAGGCTGACGCATCCTGGCCGCAGGCAGCGAGGATGGGCTTCAGATCCTCGGCGGAGGCCAGCGACCAGCTGGTCTGGGCGGTCACCTCCGGCAGCCGCAGCACCGCGTACCACGCGTGCGCGTCTTTGGGCTGCAACCAGCGCAGCGACACATCAGGGTGGCCGGCGGGCGGCACGGCAACAGGCGAACGGGTCACATCGATCTCCAGCAAGGCGTAGCGCCATTCAAGCGGAGTGCCGCAACGTGTACAAGCCTGGTGCCCCGTGATAGATATCCAGCGCGCATGTGCGCGACTGCAGAGAGCAAGGATCATGCTGATGAAACTGCATTTGGCCACGACGGCCGCACTGGTCATGGCGTTGGGTGGCATCGGGGCGGCCGTGACGGCCGACGCGGCGGGACCTGGGACGTCCACCACCGATTGCGTTCGCCTGTCCAATGGCCCCTACGCCCATCAACGCTGCACCGTCACGCATATCGAGGACGACGGCAGCGTGTGGACGTCGGTGTACTACATCGACCACAACGGCCAGTGGTATCTGCCGGCCGACTGAGTCTCGTCTTCCGGCAGGGGGACGGGCCGTGGAACCGGCCCGCTCCCCGTTCAACCGCCATGTCGCGCATAGCCTTGCCCCGCCCTTCCATGCGACCCTCCGGGAACGTTTTCACGGAATGGAGGGATTCCACATGCTGTCTCGTTTCCATCGGCCCGCGCTGCTGGCCCTGATGATGTTCGCGGCCCCGCTGGGTGCCGCCTGGGCGCAGGCACCGGCTGCATTGAAGGTGATGTCCTTCAACGTCCGCACGCCGGCCGATACCGACCCCGGCAAGCGCTGGGAAGACCGCCGCGATGCGATGGTCACGCTGATCCGTGAGCAGAAGCCCGAGGTGATCGGCACGCAGGAACTGGTGCAGAAACAGGGCGCGTACCTGGTTGAGCACCTGCCCGGGTATGCGCTGTTCGGCAAGGACCGCCGCGGCGGCCACGGCGACGAACACATGGGCGTGCTGTACGACACGGCGCGTCTGAAAGTGCTGGAATCGGGGGACTTCTGGTTGTCCGATACGCCGGACGTACCGGGCAGCATCACCTGGGGCAACCTGTTCCCGCGCATGGTGACCTGGGCGCTGTTCCAGCGGCAGGCCGACGGCCAGCGCTTCTATCTGTTCAACACCCACCTGCCCTACCGCGATGAGGATGAGCCGCGTCGCGTGCTCGGTGCGAAATTGATCGTCTCGCGCCTGGCGGCGCTGCCCAAGGACATTCCGGTGGTGGTCACCGGCGATTTCAACAGTGAGCCCGGCAGCGACACCTACAAGGCGTTCACCGCCGCGTTGGGCGATGCACGCACGCTGGCCAGCAGGGTCGACGGCCCGCGCCTGACCTTCCACGATTTCACCGGTAGGCCCACGGTGGAACTGGACTGGATCCTGGTGCGCGGCTTCAGCGTGGACCGCTTCAGCACGCTGGACCAGAAACCCGGTGGCGTGTTGCCGTCGGACCATTATCCGGTCCAGGCCGAGCTGCGTTTCGCTGCACCGGCTGCTGCCGCAGGCAGGTAAGCGCCTGTCCGCTGGACGGCCGGGGGCCGTCCAGCGGCATCACACCGCCGCGAGGGCGGTGCGATAGCGGGGTCGTCACCGGCGCTGCGGTCAGCGCTGGGTGACCGCCACCGGCGTATTGGCCGCGTCCTGCTGCTGGCCCCAGCCACCCAAGGCCTTGTACACACCGACCACGCTGACGTTGACCGTGGATTCGGCCTCGGCCAGCGCGTCATCCGCGGCAAGCTGCGTGCGCTGTGCATCCAGCAGGGTCAGGAAGTCTTCCGAGCCCTCGCGGAAGCGGATCTGCGCCAACTCCTCGGCACGCCCTGCGGCCTGGGCCTGCTCGGCGACGATCGCCAGGCGGGCCTGCTGCTTGGCGTAACGCGTCAGTGCGTTCTCGGTGTCTTCCAGTGCCAGCAGCACGGCCTTTTCGTACTCGGCCGCGGCTCCGTCGGCCTGCGCCTTGCTCGCGCGCAGACGGGCTTTCACCGTGCCGAAATCGAACGCGGCCCAGCTGATCGACGGGGTCACCGACCATGCCTTGTTGTTGCCGTTGACCAGCCCACTGGCATCGCCGGACAGGAAGCCGACGAAGCCGCTCAGGCTGATCCGCGGGAACAGATCGGCCGTGGCCACGCCAACGCGTGCGGTCGCCGCCGCCAGGCGGCGCTCGGCCACGCGCACGTCGGCACGCTGACGCAGCAGATCGGTGGTGTCACCCAGTGGCAACGCCTTGGCGTACGGCCGCATCTCGCGCGGCTGCAGCAGGCTGTCCAGCGCGTCCGGTCGCTGGCCCAGCAATACCGCCAGGCGATGACGTGACTGCACTTCGGCCACTTCCAGCAGCGGGATGTCGGCCTCGATCGCCTTCAGTCGGGCACGGCTGCTCTGCACGTCCAGCTCGCTGCCGGCGCCCAGTTCCCACCGCGTTTCGGTGAGCTTCTGGGTGTCGCGCAGATTGACCAGGGTGCGCTTTGCCACCGCGATGCGCTTCTGGGTACCGCGCAGCTCGAAGTAGTTGCGGGCCACTTCGGCAGCGACGGTGACCTGCGCATCGGCGAGGTTGTCCTGCTCGGCACCCAGGTCCGCGCGCGCCGCTTCGGCGGCACGGCGCTGACGGCCGAACAGATCCAGCTCCCAGCCGGCATCGAAGCCGAGCTGGTAGGTCTCGCTGAAGACGCGCTCGCCACCGACGGTCGCATCCGGCTGCTTGCGACGGTCGTAGCTGCCACCGCTGGTGACGTGCGGCAACTGGTCCAGGCGCTGCTCGACGAACACCGCGCGGGCCTCACGCACGCGCGACATCGCGATGCGCAGGTCCAGGTTGGTGCCCAGTGCGTCATGCACCAGCTGCTCCAGCACCGGGTCATCGAACTGGGCCCACCAGCTCGCCACCGGCGAGGTGGTGGTGAACACCGGCGCGGCGGCGCCCTGCAGGGTCACCGGCTGGGCCGGTGGCGCCTGGTAGTTGGGGCCGACGCTGACGCAGCCGGCCAGCAGCGCGCTGGTCACGGCCACGGTCAACAGGCGGATCACCATGGCAGCACCTCGCCGAGGTAGGTGAAGCTGCCGTTCGGGCCGTCGGCATCGATCAGCGCCATGCCGACGCTGGAACGCGCGCCTTCGCTGATTTCGATTTCGCCCTCGCCACCGTTCATATCGGTTTTGACGTAGCCCGGATGCACGGTGTTGACCTTGGTGGTGCTCTCGCGCAGCTCGTAGGCCAGCTGCACGGTCCAGGCATTCACCGCGCTCTTGGAGGCGTTGTAGGCCGGCACCGCGAAACCGTAGATCGGCGAACCCGGCTGGCTGTGCAGGGTCAGCGAGCCCAGGATGCTGGACACGTTGACGATGCGGCCGGCCGGCGACGCGTTGAGCAGCGGCAGGAAGGCCTGGGTGACGGCGATCACCGCGAACACATTGGTGTCGAAGGTATCGCGCCAGGTCTGCAGGGTCTGCGCCGAGGGGGCCAGTTTGATGTCGTCCAGCAGGATGCCGGCGTTGTTGACCAGGATGTCCAGGCGGCCGTGACGCTCGGTCACGGTCTGCACCGCCGCGGCGATGCTGTCGGCATCGCCCACGTCGAGCTGGATCGCTTCGACCGGCAGGCCCTCGGCCTGCAGCTTGAGCGCCTCGGCCACGGCGACGTCGCGCTTGCGCCCGGCCAGCAGAGTATGCACGCCGGCCTGGGCCAGCTGACGGACGGTTTCCAGGCCGATGCCGCGGGTGGCACCGGTGACCAGAGCGATCTTTTGGGTAGCGGTATTCATGTGAAAAACCTCGCGGGGGAAGGAATCAATAGTGGATGGTCGGTTCGCCGTGGGTCACCAGCTGCCCGCCGCCGTTACGGCTGACGAACTTGCGCAGGGCCACGTAGAACACCGGGGTCAGGAACAGACCGAACAGGGTGACGCCCAGCATGCCGGCGAACACCGTGATACCGGTCACCGAGCGGACTTCCGCGCCGGCGCCATGCGAGATCACCAGCGGGATGGTGCCGGCAATGAACGCGATGGAGGTCATCACGATCGGGCGCAGACGCAGGCGGCACGCTTCCAGCGCAGCCTCCACGATGCCCTTGCCGCCCATTTCCAGTTCGCGGGCGAACTCGACGATCAGGATCGCGTTCTTGCATGCCAGGCCCATCAGCACCACCAGGCCGACCTG
Source organism: Stenotrophomonas sp. TWI1183 (assembly GCF_039673115.1). NCBI lineage: Bacteria > Pseudomonadati > Pseudomonadota > Gammaproteobacteria > Lysobacterales > Lysobacteraceae > Stenotrophomonas > Stenotrophomonas sp. TWI1183. The sequence continues at coordinate 36,248 of NZ_JBDJKZ010000003.1, read as the reverse complement.
CACGAATACGTTGTTGTCGCCACCGGTCATCCATACGCCGAACAACGCGGACAGCAGGGTCATGGGGACAATCAGGATCACCGCCAGCGGCAGCGACCAGCTTTCATACAGCGCGGCCAGCACCAGGAACGCCAGCAGGATCGCTACCGGGAACACGATGAAGGCGGCCTTGCCCTGGGTGGCCTGCTGGTAGCTCAGGTCGGTCCACTCGGTCTGCATGCCCACCGGCAGGACCTGCCCGGCGATCTCGGTCAGCTTGGCCATGGCCTCGGCCGAGGACAGCATGCGCGGGTCGGCTTCGCCGGCCAGATCAGCCGCCGGGTAACCGTTGAAGCGCAGCACCGGGTCGGGACCGTAGGTCTCCTTCACGGTGACCATCGAGCCGATCGGCACCATCTCGCCCCGGTTGTTGCGGGTACGCAGGCGACCGATGTCTTCCACGCTGTCACGGAACTGGCCGTCGGCCTGCGCGATCACCTGCCAGGTACGACCGAACTGGTTGAAATCGTTCACGTAGGCCGAGCCCAGGTAGGTCTGCAGCGTGTCGAACAATTCGGTCAGCTCCACGCCCTGGGCCTTGGCCTTGACGCGGTCCACTTCGGCATCCAGCTGCGGCACGTTGGCCTGGTAGCTGGTGATCGGGAACGCCATGCCCGGGGTCTGCGCGACGGCACCCTGCATCGTGCTCACGGCGGTCTGCAGTGCGCCGTAGCCGAGATTGCCGCGGTCCTGGATGAACATCTGGTAGCCGTTGCCGTTGCCCAGGCCGAGGATCGGCGGCGGCATCATGGAGAACGCGAAGCCCTCCTGCAGCCCGGCGATCTTGGCGTTGATCTCGGCATTGATCTGCGCGGCGGTACGGCCCTTGCGCTCACTGAACGGCTTGAGCGGAACGAACGCCACACCGGTGTTGGGCGTGTTGGTGAACTGCAGCGCGTTCAGACCCGGGAACTGGATCGTGTGCGCCACGCCATCGGTGTTGCGCGCGATCTCGGCGACCTTGGCCAGCATGGCATCGGTGCGCGCGATCGAGGAGCCTTCCGGCAGCTTCACGCCGGCGATCAGGTACAGCTTGTCCTGGGTCGGGATGAAGCCGGCCGGGACCGCCTTGAACATCAGGCCGGTGGCCAGCAGCAGGCCGGCGTAGACCACGAACACCAGGCCACGACGGCCCAGCAGGCGGCCGACCGAACCGTGGTACTTCTCCGAGCTGGTCTTGAAGAAGCGGTTGAACGGACGGAAGATCCAGCCGAACAGACGGTCGATCAGACGGGTCAGGCCATCCTTCGGTGCACCGTGCGGCTTGAGCAGGCGCGCGGCCAGGGCCGGCGACAGGGTCAGCGAGTTGATCGCCGAGATCACGGTCGAGATCGCGATGGTGACGGCGAACTGCTTGTAGAACGCACCGGTCACGCCCGACAGGAACGCCATCGGCACGAACACGGCACACAGCACCAGCGCGATCGCCACGATCGGGCCGGAGACTTCACGCATCGCCTGGTGGGCCGCGGCCAGCGGGGTCAGGCCTTCTTCGATGTTGCGCTCGACGTTCTCCACCACCACGATCGCGTCATCGACCACGATGCCGATCGCCAGCACCAGCCCGAACAGGGTCAAGGTGTTGATCGAGAAGCCCAGCACGTACAGCGCCGCAAACGTACCCACGATGGACACCGGCACGGCGATCAACGGAATGATCGAGGCGCGCCAGGTCTGCAGGAACAGGATCACCACCAGCACCACCAGCGCGATCGCCTCCAGCAGCGTGGAGACCACGGCCTTGACCGAGTCGCGCACGAAGATGGTGGTGTCGTACACCGCTTCGTACTTCACGCCGGCCGGGAACTGCTTGGTCAGCTCATCCATGGTGTGGATGACCGAGTCGCGGATTTCCAGCGCGTTGGCGCCCGGGGCCTGGAAGATACCGATACCGACCGCGTTCTTGCCGTCCAGCTGCGAGCGCAGCGTGTAGTCACCGGCGCCCAGTTCCAGGCGGGCGACATCGGACAGGCGCACCACTTCACCGTCGTCACCGGCCTTGAGCACGATGTCGCGGAATTCCTGCTCGCTGCGCAGGCGACCCTGGGCGTTGATCAGGGTCAGGAAGTCGCTGCTCGGCATCGGCTCGGCGCCGAGCTGGCCGGCCGAGACCTGCACGTTCTGCTCGCGCATCGCACGCACCACGTCGCTGGCGGTCAGGCCGCGCGCGGCGATCTTGTCCGGGTCCAGCCACGCACGCATGGCGTAGTCGCCGCCGCCGAACATCTGCGCATCACCGACGCCCTGCAGGCGTGCCAGGGCATCCTTGACGTGCAGGCGGGCGTAGTTGCGCAGGTACAGCGAGTCGTACTTGCCGTCCGGCGAGGTCAGGTGGACCACCATCAGGAAGGTCGGCGACTGCTTCTGGGTGGAGACACCCTGGCGGCGCACGTCTTCAGGCAGGCGCGCCTGCGCCTGGGCGACACGGTTCTGCACCTTGACCGCAGCTTCGTCCGGGTCGGTGCCCGGGCGGAAGGTCACGGTCATCTGCAGTACGCCGTCGGAGCCGGCGACGGACTTGATGTACATCATGTCCTCGACGCCGTTGATCGCTTCTTCCAGTGGCGTGGCCACGGTTTCAGCGATCACCTTGGGGTTGGCGCCCGGGTACACCGTGCGCACCACCACCGACGGCGGCACCACTTCGGGGTACTCGCTGATCGGCAGCATGGGGATCGCGATCAGGCCTGCGGCGAAGATCACGATCGACAGCACCGCCGCGAAGATCGGCCTGTCAATGAAAAAACGGGAAAAGTCCATGGGTGGATTCCTGGGTGTTCGCCGACACCGGCGTGCAGGACCCCTGCCGCTGTCGCGGACGACAGCGGAGACGGGCAGCCCCGCACGGGGCATCAGCGAGGGAAGATCAGTTCAGAGCGGCGGTGGCTTTCGGTGCAACGGTGCCGCCGGCCGGCTGCATCGCGACGGCCTTGGCCTGGACCGGCATGCCCGGCATGAAGACTTTCTGCACGCCGTCGATGATCACGCGGTCACCGGCCTTCACGCCCTGCTCGACGATGCGCAGGCCGTCGGCGGTGCGGCCAAGTTCGATATCGCGGCGCTGTGCCTTGTTGTCCTTGTCGACCACGTAGACGAACTTGCGGTCCTGGTCGGTCAGCACGGCCTTGTCATCGATCAGCATGGCCTGGAACTGGCCGCTGCCGAGCAGCTGCACGCGCGCGAACAGGCCCGGGGTGAAGGCGCGGTCGGCGTTGTCCAGCAGCGCGCGGACCCGGATGGTGCCGGTGCTGCGGGTGACCTGGTTGTCCAGGAAGTCGACCTTGCCTTCATGCGGGTAGCCGGTCTCGCCGGACAGGCCGACCTTCACCGGCAGTTCGCTGTCACGCTCGCTCGGGCGTTCACCCTTGCGGGCCATCTGGGCGTAGCGCAGGAAGGTCCCTTCATCGGCATCGAAGTACACATGCACCTTGTCCAGCGAGACCAGCGTGGTCAGCACGCTGGCACTGTCGCCGGCGGTCACCAGGTTGCCGGCGGTCACCATCGCGCGGCCGGCACGGCCGTTGATCGGGGCGCGCACCTGGGTGAACTCCATGTTCAACCGCGCCGCATCCACCGCCGCCTGCGCGGCCTGGACCTGCGCCAGTGCCTGTTCGGACACCGCGCGGCGCTGTTCCCAGGTCTCGGTGGAGATCGCCTGCTGGTCGGACAGGCGGCGGGCACGGTCGGCTTCGCTGCGGCTCACCTGGGCCTGGGTGCGCGCGCGGTTGAGCTCGGCGGTGGCGCGGTCCAGCTCGGCGCGGTAGCTGCGTGCGTCGATGGTGAACAGCACATCACCCTTCTTGACCTCCTGGCCTTCGACATAGTTGACCTTGTCGATGTAGCCGGAGACGCGCGGGCGCAGTTCAACGCTTTCGACCGCTTCGACGCGGCCACTGAAGTCGTCCCACTGGCTGACCTGCTTGACCAGCACCGGGGCGGCGCTGACCGACGGCGGCGGCGGCATGCCGGCTTCTTCAGCGTGGCTGCCACTGCAGGCGGTCAGCACCGCGGCGGCGAGGATCGAGACGCCGGCCATGGCCAGCCGTCGGGTGAAACGATGCGGGGAGGAGTTGGAAGTCATGTCATGCATCCGTACGTAGGGGTGGTGATACAGAATCGAAAACGTGGGGCGACGTGGGGGGGCGTAGCCTGGGACCTGAACCTTGGTAGAGGTCAAGCGGTGCCGGCCGTGTTGCGCGACATCGGAGGGGGGCGGTCCAGATGCAGCAGCCCGCGCGGCAACTCGGCATCGCGCGCGTCGCAGCGCACGATCGCGCGGTTGTCGGTGCAGTTGTCCAGCAGCGAGACCACGCGACGGCCGACCAGCAGCGCGCTCGGCCATTCGATGCAGGCCTTGGCCGCATTGGCCGGGGTACACACCGGATCGCACACTTCCAGCATCTGCGCGCGCACACCGAGGGCCTGGGCCTCCTGGTGCAGCACCTGCGCGTACATGCGCGTGGCGGACATGGTGATGGAGGATTCCCCATGCCCGGCCCACGGCTTGAAACCGGCCGGGCCGCCGACCAGCACGTAGCGCCGCGCCTGCGCGCCACCGCGCAGCAGCGGCAGCAGATGCCGCCCCGCATGCACGTGCGGCATCACATCGGCCTGCAGCGCCTGCAACAGTGCATCGCCACTGCGATCGGTCACCCGTCCGCGGTTGTACGGGCCGCCCATTGCATCGACCACCGCCGCCAGCGCGCGGCGACGCCCGCCGATCCGCTCGGCCACGGTGCGCGCAGAGCCGTCATCGCCCAACGAGCCGAGTAGCACTTCCAGCCCGGGCTCATCGGCGAACTGCTCCTGCAGCGCGGCCAGCCGCGTGGGATCGCGGCCGACCACCAGGACCGGGCTGCCGGCCTCCAGCAAAGCGGCCACGATGCCCTGGCCCACGCTGCCGGTGCCACCGAGCACCAGCACCTCGGGGGCCAATGTCCCATTCATGGGACTTTCACTCCCGTCGCCGGGATAATCCCAATTCGACCCAGTCGGTCGTTGCCACGGGCACCCAGGCGAAGGATGCCACCGCGCTGCATGTTGGCAGGCGGGGTGAATTCCCGGAAAGCCTTGCGGGACAAGGAACCCAGGCGGGGTTCCACGGTCAACGCGAGGTCCAGCGGGGCGTTGGGGCCGCTACGCAGGCGGCCAAGAATGTTCCGCAACCACATGGTTGTCGTCCTTCATATCTGGAATGGCGCCAGATTAGTCCTCAAACTCCCCCTTGATTAGTCCGGATTTAGGGGAATAATCATCCCGTGCCCGGCACAATCATTTGCGGCACTCTTCCCCTCCCCCGACTTTGGATCCTGTCATGGCCCACGATCTCAACGACACGCTGATCTTCGTCAAAGTGGTCGAACAAGGCAGTTTCATCGCCGCCGCCACTGCACTGGGGCTCCCCAAGACGACGGTGAGCCGCAAAGTGCAGGAACTGGAAACGCGTCTCGGCGCACGCCTGCTGCACCGGACCACCCGCCGCCTCGGCCTCACCGAGGCTGGCTCGGTCTATCACGAGCACTGCCAGCGCATCGCACGCGAACTGGAAGAAGCCGAAGGTGCGGTCAACCAGCTGCAGTCCGGCCCGCGCGGCTGGTTGCGCTTCACCGTGCCCTACTCGATCGGCATCACCTGGATCGCGCCGCTGCTCGGCCAGTTCCATGCGCAATACCCGGAAATCCAGCTGGACATGCACCTGGGTAACGAAAAGCTCGACCTGATCGCCGGTGAAGCGGATCTGGCGCTGCGCGTGGGCACCCTGCCCGACTCCAACCTGGTGGCGCGCAAACTCGGCAGCCTGCGCACGCAGGTGTTCGCCAGCCCGGCCTACATCGAGCGCTACGGCGAGCCGCTGCATCCGGATGAGCTGCAGTTCCACCGCATCCTGGCGATGCGCAAGGCGCGCAACCTCAACAACAACCGCTTCTTCTGGCAGCTGGGCGAGAACGGCGGCGAGCTGCTCGATTTCCCGGTCAATCCGCTGCTGGTCGCCAATGATCCCTCCGCGTTGAACGGCGCACTGGTGTGCGGCGAAGGCCTGCTGCTGACCGGTGACGTGATGGCCAAGCCCTTCGTCGAATCGGGCATGGTGCGGCGCGTGCTGGCCGGCTGGACCGGCCCGGAAGTGGACTTCAACGCGGTGTTCGCCGGCGGCCGGCTGGTCTCGCCGAAGGTGCGCGCGTTCGTGGATTTCCTGGTCGAGAAGATGAACTTCGACGCCAACTACATGCTCGCCCAGTGCCCGGCGGCGAAGCTGGCCAAGCAGCAGCAGACCCAGGTGGAAACGGAGATGCAGGCGGCCGGGAAGCGGATTCTGGAGACGGTGACCGCGGGGTGATGCTGACGATGCTTCATCAGCGTAGTGACGTATGAACAACAACGCCGCCCTTGGGCGGCGTTGTTGTTTGGGCGGTGCGGGTGTGCGAGCGGACGGCGTTGTTCCGGGTGTACCGGCCAACGGCCGGTACCTACAAAAAATGCCGCCTGTAAGGGCGGCATTTTTGTGTTGCGAACCTGCGGCTCGCAACACGCAATAACAGCGCGCTGGCGCGCTGTTATTGCTGCAACGGAATCACACGGATCTCGACGCGGCGGTTCTGCGCGCGGCCGGCATCGGTGTTGTTGTCGGCGATCGGGTAGGCCTTGCCGGCACCCAGGGTTTCGATGCGGGCGCGCTGCACGCCCTGGCCGGCCAGGTAAGCGGCGACCGAGTCGGCGCGTTCCTTGGACAGGCGGTTGTTCACCGCATCGCTGCCGATGCTGTCGGTGTGGCCGACCACTTCGATCATGGTCTGGTTGTACTCGGCCAGCGTGCTCGCCACGCCGTTGAGCGACCCGTAGAACTGCGGCTTCAGCGTGGACTTGCCGAAGTCGAAGGTGATGCCGTCCGGCAGGTTCAGCACGAGGTTGTCGCCATTGCGGGAGACGTCGATACCGGTGTTGGCGGTGCGCTCGCGCAGGGCGCGTTCCTGGCGGTCCTGGTACTGGCCGACGGCCGCGCCGCTCAGTGCGCCGATACCGGCACCGATCATGGCGTGCTGGCGGCGTTCGGTGGCGCTGTTGCCGCTGAGCAGGCCCGCGGCGACGCCGACGGCGGTACCGATCAGGGCGTTGCGGCCGGTGCGGTTCTGCTGCTCGACGGGATTGCCGTACTGGTCACTCTGCACGTAGGAGCCACCGGTGGCGCAGGCCGTCAGGGCGGCAGCAGTCATCAGGGCCAGGGCCACGTTGCGGGTTGCGGGTCGAATCATGAGGTTTCTCCTTGGTTACCGGTCGGCGCCGGCGTGCGGGCCGTGAAGAGCATAAACAGCCCAACGCGATGCCGGCATGATGAATAGCACGCTCGGCAGCTCCCTGTTCAGGTAATCGTTTACGGCGGCGGCGCTCGATCCGGGGTGCGGGTCACGCTCCGCCGGTGTGGCGATACGCGGCCAAGGCGGCATCCCGACCCTCGGACAGATCCACCAGCGGCAAGGCCGGATAGCCTGGCGCGCACTCGGCCAGCAGCTGCGGGGACTGCCACGGAGCAAAGCGCGCCTTGACCGGCAATGCGGCCAGTTCCGGCACCCATCGCGAGATGTAACGCGCCTGCGGGTCGAACTTCTGCGACTGCGTCACCGGATTGAAAATCCGGAAGTACGGCGCCGCGTCCGCCCCGGTGCCGGCAACCCACTGCCAACCCATCGTGTTGTTGGCCAGGTCCGCATCGACCAGCGTGTCCCAGAACCAGCGCGCGCCTTCGCGCCAGTGCTGGCGCATGTGCTTGCACAGGTAGCTCGCGACGATCATGCGCACGCGGTTGTGCATGTAACCGGTGGCCCACAGCTCACGCAGGCCCGCATCGACGATCGGAATGCCGGTGCGGCCCTGCTGCCATGCACGCAGCGCGTCCGCATCGGGCTTGGCCCATTGGAACTGATCGAAGCGCGGGTTGAGGTTGTGATCCGGCGTCTGCGGGAAGTGATGCAGCAGGTGATACGAAAACTCGCGCCAGCCCAGTTCGCGGATGTAGCCGTCGATGTCGGCATCCCGGCTGGCACTGCGCTCGCCCTGCAGGCGGCGGACGATCTGCCACGGGGCGATCTCGCCGAAATGCAGGTGCGGCGACAGCAGCGAGGTGCCGACCCGGTCCGGCAGATCACGTTGCTCGCGATAGCCGTTGAGGGCACCGTCGATGAAGACCGTCAGTGCCTCGTGGGCGCCGGCTTCGCCGGGCTGCCAATGCGTCCAGAACTGCCGGTCCCATGGGATCGCCGGCGCCAGGCCCAGTGACTCCAGCGTCCCGCCGCTCGCGCTGTGCCCGGGGAACCGGTCCGGGACACCGCTCGGCGCCGGCAGCTGGAGGCGGGTCTGCGCATTCCGCCAGAACGGGGTGAACACTTTGTACGGTCCGCCCTGCTGGGTTGCCACGTCCCACGGCTCGAACATCAGGCTGCCGTTGTGGCTTTCGGCCTCGATGCCCTGCTCGCGCAGCTCCCGCTTGATCTTCGCATCGCGTGGCTGGGTGGCCGGTTCGTACTTGCGGTTCCAGTAGACCGCCACCGCACCGGTCTGCTCGATCAGCGCCTGGAGCTCCGACTGACTGTCTCCCTCGCGCAGCACCAGCGAAGAACCGCGCGCACGGAGGTCAGCGTCCAGCGCTGCCAGGGAGCGATGCAACCACGTATTGGACGCGCCACCGGGCGCCCAATCGCCTTCTTCGTGGGGCGCATGGATGTAGACCGGCACCGGCACGTGCCCGGCATCCAGGGCGGCCTGCAGGGCCGGGTTGTCCTGCAACCGCAGGTCACGGCGAAACCACACCAACGCTACCGACACGAGACTACCCCGGAAGATTCGAGAGGCAATGATAGCCAGTGCAGGTGAAGGACAGGCAGCGATCACGCGTGGGTGGCCCGCACTGTTCCACATCGCCGCGCTTGACCTCAATCATGCTTGAGGTTCTATCGTGGCGTCCTCCCCCCTGCCTCCCCTCTGGAGATGAACATGGCTTACACCCTCCCCGCCCTGCCCTACGCCTACGACGCACTCGAACCGCACTTCGATGCACGCACGATGGAAATCCATCATGCCAAGCACCACCAGGCCTACGTCACCAATCTCAATGCCGCCCTCACCGATGCAGGGATCGAGAGCCCCGACATCGACGCGCTGATCGCCGATATCGGGGCTCTGCCGGAGGGTGTGCGCAACGTCGTCCGCAACAACGGCGGCGGGCATGCCAACCACAGCCTGTTCTGGACAGTGCTGACCGCCAGCGGCGGCACGCCGGAAGGCGCCGTGGCCCAGGCGATCGAGCGTGACCTCGGCGGCTACGCCGCGTTCAAGGAGGCCTTCACCAAGGCCGCGCAGACCCGCTTCGGCAGTGGCTGGGCGTGGTTGACGTTGAGCCGCGACGGCAAGCTTGTGGTGGAGAGTAGTCCGAACCAGGACAACCCGTTGATGGGCGACTTCGCGGGTCTCTCCGGTGGCACGCCGATCCTGGGGCTGGATGTGTGGGAGCACGCTTACTACCTGAACTACCAGAACCGCCGCCCGGACTACATCGCCGCGTTCTTCGAGCTGATCGACTGGGCCGAAGTCGCGCGCCGTTACCAGGCCGCCGGCGGCCGTTGATGGACACGGGTCCTGCACTGGGCCTCGGCACGCAGCCCTCCGCCACGCCGCCCGATGCTGCAGTGCTGGACCCGCCGCTTTCGGCGGCCGCGCTGCGCCATGCCTTTGGCCAGTACCCGACAGGGGTCGCCATCGTCGCCGCCCGCAGCGACGACGATGCTCTGTTCGCGATGACGATCAACTCCTTTGCTTCGTTGTCGCTGGACCCACCGCTGGTGCTGTGGAGCATGTCGAACCGCTCGCCCGATGTGGCCGTGTATCGCATCGGCAGGCCGTTCTCGATCAGTATCCTGGCCGCCCGGCAGCTCGCCTTGGCGCGGCATTTCGCCGATGGAAAACGGCGGCGCGTGCCGGTGCCCGGCACGATGATGGCGCACGCCAGTGGCGTGCAACTGGTCCGCGATGCGGTTGCACAGCTCGTCTGCACGGTCGAACAAACGCTGCCCGCCGGTGATCATGTGCTGGTCATCGGCCAGGTGGTGCAGCTGGATACCGCCCCCGGCGACACCCTTGCCTTCCACCGTGGGCGCTACGCCCGCGTCACCGCTGCCTGAGTCCGCATCGAATGGATATCCCCGCACTGCAACGTCTTCTCGACCGGGGTCGCGACAGCGCCCTGCTTCGCTTCGGGCTGGGCAAGACCCTGCTCGACGCGGGTGACACCGCGGAAGCGGTCATCCATCTGCAGCGCTGTGTCGCACAGGATCCGCAGTACTCGGCAGGCTGGAAATGGCTGGGTAAAGCCCATCTGGCGGCCGGCGATCCGGAGGCTGCGGCACAGGCATGGCACCAAGGCCGTTCTGTCGCCGAGACCAACGGCGACAAGCAGGCGGTCAAGGAAATAGCCGTGTTCCTTCGGCGGCTGCAGAAGGCCAGCGCCGGCCCGGCGTGATCGCCCGGGATGCCTACCAGAGCAGACCGTTGTTGTAGAGCGCGATCAGGGTCCACGCCAAGGCGATCACCCCGAAGCCAGTGAAATAGCTCCAGTTCTGATGCGCGGCCGTCCAATCGTCCTTCCCGAAGCGGCCCCCGCTAAAGGCGAACAACGTGAGGCGACCAATGCCGAATACCAGAATCTGCACGATGAAAACGACCACGATCCAGTGGATCACGGTCAGTACGCCGCGCTTGATCTCCTCTTCCATGTGCCGTCGCCCCGTCCCTTGAAAGGCCGGTCATCGGCGATGCGCAGACGACCGATACCGAGCATAGCGGACGTCACCGGCCTCACGGAAGCTGTTGGATCACCCCCTGGTCCGACAACCCGAACGATCAATCGCCCTTCCCACGCCGCTGCTGCGCGTCGAAGCGCTGCATCGAAGCCCGGATCAACGCCTTGGCCTCGGCGGCATTGCCCCAGCCGTTGAGCTGGACCGGATTGCGGCCGGCCGGCAGGTCTTTGTAGACGCGGAAGAAGGCTTCGATGCGCTGCCGTTCGATCAGCGGCAGATCGTCCAGATCGCGGATGTTGGCGTAGGTGGGGTCGATCTTGTCGGTCGGCACGCCGATGACCTTTTCATCCTGCTCGCCGTCATCGACCATCTTGAGGAAGCCGATCGGACGGAACCGCACGATCACGCCGGGATGCAGCGGCTCACGGGTCAACACCAGTGCGTCCAGCGGATCGTTGTCGCCGGCCAGGGTGCGCGGCATCGAGCCGTAGTTGGCCGGGTACGCCACCGGCATCGACTGGAAGCGGTCCACATGGACCAGGCCGTCTTCCTTGATCTCGTACTTGGTGAAACTGCCGGCCGGGATCTCCACGGCCAGATGCACTTCGTCAGGCGCGTTCTTCGGCTGGGCGGCGAGGAACGGGTGCAGGACTGCGTTGCCGGCCACGCTGGCGCCGGCGAGCAGCAGCAGCGAGGCGGCCAACACGGCCCGCGCGATGGAACGGCGATGCGTCATCTCGATCTCCACGGAAGGCCGGGCGCACCGCAGTGGCCCGGTCGGTCGGTCATTCCCAGCAACGGTCGGCGCGGCCCTTGAGGGTCTGGGCGCGCGTGCAGTCACGGGGGGCGATGCGTCCCTGCGTCAGTTCGGCCTTCTGTTTGCGGCCATCGGCAGCGCGTGTCAACTCGAAGCCGTCGTACAGGCGGCCGGTGACGGTGCGCGCCTCGTAGCGCAGGTGCGTCGGATCGATCTTCAACACCTGGAACAGCTGCGTGTCCTCGCCGACCGGCGCCATGGTGGTCCGGGCCTCGTCGGAGAGCCGGTACTGCTTCGGCCCGGCGACGGTGACGACGAACTGCGGCGTCGCGCCCTGCCCTTCGCCACGGCGGCCGTAGGTGTGGTCGTGTCCCTGCAGGACCAGATCGACCTGGTGGCGGCGCACCACCGGCAGCAGCACATCGCGCAGTTCGGTGTTCTCGCGGCCCTCGCGCGGGGAATAGAACGGCTGGTGCAGCAGCACGATGCTCCACGGGTGCGGATTATCGGCCAGCACCGTGTCAAGCCAGGCGGCCTGCGCCTTGGCCGTGCCCAGATCGAGCGCGGAGGTACCGTCGAGCACGGCGATGCGCACGCCCTGGTAATCGAACCAGTAGGTACTGGTGTTGGCGGCGTCCACGCCGTTGCGCGGCAATGCGAACGTCACCGGCCAGTGGCGGCCCAGCACGCGGCGCTCCTGCGGCGTGTCTTCGAACGCCTCGAAATACTCGTGGTTGCCGATCGCCGGGGCGACCGCGGTCTCCTGCGGCAGCCAGCCGGCGGCCGCGAACCACTCGCCCCACTCGCTGTCATCCTGCCCGTCGCCGCCACTGACCAGGTCACCGGCGAACAGGCTCAGGCGCGCGTCCGGGGCCGCCTTGATGCCGGCCCGCAGGACCCGGGAAACGTGGCTGAGGTTCTTGTTCTGGGTGTCACCGAAATACAGCAGCGTGAGCGGCTGATCGGCACGCCCGGCCGTGCGCAGCTGGTTCCAGGCACTCCAGGTGTTCTCGCCCTGCACGCGCCACAGGTACAGGGTGTCCGGCTGCAGGCCGGTCACGTCGGCCCGGTGATGATGGGACGCGCCGAGTTCAGTGGTCAGCGCCTGGGTGGTCGCGGTGATGCGGGTCGGCGTGCCGACATCCGGCGAGTCGCCGGCCACGACCCATTCCAGCACGGGCGCCTTCACCGAGGTGTCCGTACGCCAGGCGACCGAGAAGCCGCGCGCGGCGTCCTGCGCCGGCGAGGCGACCAGCCGGTCCGGGAAACCGGTCGCCGCGTAGTGGCGGTTTCCGGCCGGCACCTGGGTGTTCGGCTCGGCACCGTTCTCGGCATCTTTTTTCGCCACGGCACTGCCGCTGCACAGCAGCAGCGCCATCGCCAGTGCGGTCAGGGCGGCAGGAACGCGGCTCACGCGCCACACTCCAGCGGCAGCGACAACTGCTTGGCGATGCTCGCCCAGTCGAACGCCACCACGCCCTGGTCATCGTGCACCGCGTACAGCGCGCCATGCGGGAAACGCGCGGACGGCGCCTGCATCGACCAGATGCCGTCGGTGTTGGCCACCGTATTGCCCTGGAACGCGCCGACATGTTTCAGGCTGTGCCGGTCGAACAGGTGGAACACGCTGCGCTGCTTGCGCTGCTCGGTGGTGATCCACCAGCCATCCTTGCCGCAGGTCCGCAGCATCACGCCTTCGGCCTGGGCCTGGAACGCATCGCGTCCGAAGGTGGTGCCGCTGAAACGGCCTTCCAGCGTGTAGACCTTGAACTCGCTGGCGTAGGTTTCGTCTTCTTCGGCGATCAGCAGGCGGTCGTTGGCCGGGTCGCCCCAGATCGATTCGACCACCCGCAGCGCGCCCGCTTCGGTCGTGTCACCGATGCTGGCGGTGAGCGTGGCCTGCGCCTTGCCGTCCTGCACGGTGAGCGCGTAACGGCGCACGCGCTTGTCCAGTTCGGCCAGCGGCGGCAGCACGTCGTTGCCCTGCGCGTCTTCGCCGGCATCGTAGGAATCGGTCACGTACACGTCGTAGCCGCTGCCCTGCTTGTTCACCCACAGGCCGTAGGGCTTGCGCAGGTCGTCGGCGGCGAACACACCCAGGGGGCTGAAGTCCGGCAGCTGCAGCACCTGCACGCGGTGGTTGTCGCGCTCCACGATCAGCACCAGATCATCGACCACGGCGATGCCGTTGGGGCGGTCGAACTGGCCGGGGGCGGTGCCGAGGCTGCCGACGTCACGCAGCTTCACGCCGGTCTGCCCGTCGTAGACCACCAGCTTGTCGGTGGCCTTGGCGGTCGCGATCAACCAGACCTGGCCCTCGGGCGTGGTCCAGCTGGCCGGCGAGTCGATGTTGTCGTCCGGGGTCATCGGGGTCAGGAACGCCTCGCCGACCGTGGCGACATCGCGTGCGGCGGAGGCGTCGGCCGCAGCCGTCGGCGCGGCGGGTGCCGCAACGTCCGGCGTCGCTGCCGGCGTGCAGGCGGTCAACAGCGCCAGCGCAAGCAGGCCCAGGCAAGGGGCGGCGCGCATCACAGGGCCACCTTCAAGCCGAGGGCGTAGGTGCGGCCATACTCTTCGTTCTGCAGGGTGCGCGAGCGCACGCCCTGGTAGAGCTCCAGCGGCTTGTCGAGCAGGTTCTGGGCTTCGAAGTAGAGGCTCACGTTGGCGGTGAACTTGTAGTCCAGGCTGAAATCGAGCTGGGTATTGGGCGCCACGTAGATATCGTAGGCGCGGCTGTCGCCCAGCGAATCCAGGTACTCGCTGCGGTAGACCGCAGCCACGCGGGTGCTGAAACCGGCCTTTTCATAGCCCAGGTGCGCGCTGTACACATGTTTGGAGGCGCGCGGCAGCATGAAATCGTCGCGCTCGCGGCCGGCCACGCCGGGGTCGAAATCGGTGTCCAGCCAGGTGCCGCTGGCACCGACCAGCAGGCCATCCCAGCCCGCCGGCAGGAAGGCAAGCTGCTGCTGCCAGTTGAACTCGGCGCCCTTCACCGTGGCCTTGTTGCCGTTGATCACCCGGGTGACCTCGAAGTCCGGGTACGCGGGATCCGTGTTGCTCACCGTGTTGACGATATAGCCGTCGATCGACTTGTGGAACACGCCCAGCGAGACGATGCCGGTGCTGCCGAGGTACTTCTCGAGCGACAGGTCGATGTTCTTCGATTCGTACGGATCCAGCTGTGGATTGCCGATCCGGACTTCTTCGTCGCCCCGGCTCAGGCCGACGCGCGGCGCCACATCGCCGAACGACGGGCGCGAGACGGTCTTGTTGGCGGCCGCGCGCAGCACCCAGTCATCGCCGGCGTCGTAACGCAGGTGCAGGCCGGGCAGCACGTTGGTGTAGCTGCGGCTCACGCTCAACGGCGTGACCGTGAAGCTGCGGCCGTTGCTGGCCACCTCGACGCTGTTGCCGGTCGCGCTGAACTGGGTGTTCTCAACGCGCACGCCGCCGATGATGCGCAGCGCGCCGACATCCCAGGTGCCCATCGCATAGCTGGCGAAGATGTCTTCGCTGGCGGTGTAGTCCTCTTCCAGCGAGGTCAGCGCATTGCCGCCGGCGTCCTGCGGACGGGCGCTGTACTGGCCGCCATGCTGGGCCCAGTAGCGACGCATGGCGTCCGAGCTCATGCCCTGGCCGAGGCTGCCGCCGCGGTGATCGGGGGTGGCGGCGGTCCAGTCCGACAACGCCAGGTCCGGGCCGACGCGCAGTTCGCGCTCGTCGACATTGACGTCGCGGTCGCGCCAGCGGCCGAGCAGGCCGAACTTGACGCTGGAGGAATCCCCATCGAAGCGCACGTTGATCTGCGCACTGCGCTCGCTGTCGTTGACCTGCTTCGGGGAGAGCACGAAGCGGTCGAAATCGTAGTTGCCGTTGTCCATCCACTGCGCGCTGGTCAGCGTATAGCGCGGGATGCCGCTGTTCTGATCGACGCTCGCGCCGAGGTCGTCGCCGTTGTACTCGAAGCGCGCCTCCATCTCATCGTTGACGCGCTCTTCGGTGCGGGTGTAGCCGACCTTGTAGTCGATCACGGCATTGGTGAGGCGGTTTTCGCCACCGGCGCTGGTGGTGAAGGTATTTTCCTTCTTGGTGCGGTAACGCATCCGCTTCTGGATCGCATCGGCCGGCAGGTCCTCGACGCGGTACTGGTTGTTGCCCAGCGCGGTGACCTCGCCATCGCCGAAGTTGAAGATCGTGCGCTGGCGGGTTTCTGCATCGTCGAACTGGCTGTACAGCGTGCGCAGGTAATAGCGGTTGTCTTCATCCGGACGCCAGTCGAGATTGAGGTTGGCGCCGATGCGCTTGCGTTCGATCTCGTACTTGCGCTGCTGCAGGCTGTTGGCGAACAGGTCGTCTTCCGCACCGCCGTCGAATTCGCCGTACTCCACCTCGGTGTTGTCCGACTCGAACTTGCGGTTCTGGTAGTTCACGCCCAGCGCGACGCCGAACGTATCGGCGAACACTTCGCTGTAATTGATCGCCGCCTTCGGGCTGGTGTTGCCGGAGAGCTGCTGGTGGCTGGCTTCGATCTTGCCGCGCAGGTTGCGGCCTTCGCGGTCGAAGGCGGAGGCGGACTCGACCAGGATCGCACCGCCGATCGCGTCGCCGGGCATGTCCGGGGTCGGCGATTTGACCACGCGCAGGCGCTCGGTTGAATCGGAGGGAATCACATCCAGCGGCGCCGCACGGCTCGAATCTTCCGGGGTGCCGATGGCGATGCCGTCGACACTGACGCTGTTGAGGTTGGCATCCAGGCCGCGGATGACCACGAAGCGCCCCTCGCCCTGGTCACGGGTGACGCTGACGCCCGGCAGGCGCTGCAGCGATTCGGCCACGTTCTTGTCCGGATAGACGCCCATGGCATCGGAGGAGACCGCATCTTCGATCGCATCGCTGCTGCGCTTGAGGTCGACCGCACGGGTCTGCGACTCCAGCTGCGGGCGGACCTCGACGCGGTCCAGGTCGATGGCGGCGGCCCCGGCGGCGGCGCTGCCGGCCACCGTGCTGCCATCGGGGGTATCGGCGGCATGGACCGACGGGGTGATCACCGCCAGCAACGAAAGGCTGATCGCCAGGCCCAACGGACGCTTCTTCTGCACTGCATTCCCCAATCTGTGTAAAGAATGGGTCAGCACGGTATGTCCGGGAGGTTGCATGGGGATGACACCGGGGACATCGAGGCGATCAGTGGCGGCTTCGGCTTTTGGCTTCGGTGGGGTGTTGCGGCACACTATCGGCCTCTCCTTTGCCAGTCTCCCCCCATGAAAATCGTCGAAGTGCGCCATCCGCTGGTGCAGCACAAGATCGGCCTGATGCGCGATGCGTCCCTGAGCACCAAGGACTTCCGCGAGCTGGCCAATGAACTCGGTGGGCTGCTGGCCTATGAGGCCACCGCCGATCTGGAGACCGAGGCCCACACCATGGCCGGCTGGGCCGGGCCGGTGACGGTGCAGCGCATCGCCGGGGCCAAGATCACCGTGGTGCCGATCCTGCGCGCCGGCCTGGGCATGCTCAGCGGCGTGCTCTCGCTGATCCCGGCCGCGCGCGTGAGCGTGGTCGGCCTGCAGCGCGATGAGGAAACCCTGCAGCCGGTGCCCTACTTCGAGCGCCTGACCGGCCGCCTGGAAGAGCGCGATGCGCTGATCCTGGACCCGATGCTGGCCACCGGCGGCACCCTGATCGCCACCATCGACATGCTCAAGCGCGCAGGCGCCCGCCGCATCAAGGGCATCTTCCTGGTCGCCGCACCGGAAGGCATCGCCGCGGTGCAGGCCGTGCACCCGGACGTGGAGATCTTCACCGCCGCGATCGACGCCCAGCTCAACGACAAGGGCTACATCCTGCCGGGCCTGGGCGATGCCGGCGACCGCATTTTCGGGACCCGCGTGGTCGGTTGACCCCGGCGTCTGCAGCGGCGGCCCTCTCCGGCCACCGGTGCTTCACATGGTCTAGCGATGGCCGGGATGCGTCGAGGGTGCCGTGCCGACCAACGGTCGGCACCTACCGGTGTGGTTGCGCAGGCGTTACGCCAGCGCGCGGGCCTTCAGTTCGCCCTGTTCGTGCAGGGTGCCGAAGCGGCCCTTCTCATCGCGTGACACCTGCGCCAACGCGCAGTGCGGGTCATGGGTGAAGAACAGATGGACGTTGCGGGCGAACTTGTCTTCCAGGAAGCTGCGCTTCTCGTCGATCAGCAGCTCGGCGTTGCGGTCGTAGCCCATGGTGATCGGGACGTGCACCCATGAGCGGCCCGGGATCAGGTCCGCACAGAACACCACGCCGCCTCGCGGCTGACCCTCCACGGTCTCCGGCCCGATGATCTCCGCCAGCATCAGGCCCGGCGTATGCCCGTCGCTGAAGCTGAAACGCACGCTGTCGCCCAGGGTCTTGGAGTAAGGGCCATCGACGATTTCCAGCCGACCGCTCGCCTCCAGCAGGCCGGGCAGTTCCGGAATGAAACTGGCGCGGTCGCGCGGATGCGGATGCAGCGCGCGGGCCCAGTGCTCGGCCCCGACCAGGAAGGTCGCATTCGGGAACAGCAGTTCGGGCGAGCGGCCCTCGCTCCACGGCGCCAGCAGGCCGCCGGCGTGGTCGAAGTGCAGGTGGCTCAGTACCACCACGTCGATGTCTTCGTGCTCGAAACCCGCCTCGCGCAGCGATTCGATCAGCACGTGGCTGGGTTCCTGCACGCCGTAACGGTCCCGCAGTTTCGGCTCGAAGAAGGCGCCGATGCCGGTTTCAAACAGCACGGTCTTGCCGGCCAGCGGGCTGGCCAGCAGCGCGCGGCAGGCCAGTTCGATCCGGTTGAGATCGTCCGGCACTGCCCATTTTTCCCAGACCGCGCGCGGCGCATTGCCGAACATCGCGCCGCCGTCGAGTTTCTGCGAGTTACCGCGGATGGACCATAGTTTCATCCGCAAATTATCGTCGCGCGGCCGTTAAATATTCGCTAGCCGTCGCCCATGAAAAAACCCCGCCACTGGGACGGGGTTTTTCGTTTCCGCACGCAATCAGTGCGCTTGGCTGACCTTGGCGCTGCCCACCGGATTGCGCGGATCGCTGCCACCGCTGAGCACGTTGCTGCGGCGGTCCCATTCCACGGTCTGCAGGTTGCCCCAGACGTGGCTGGAACCCCGGCCGCCAGCGGCGCTGTCGCCAGGCAGATCGATCTTGTGGCCCATCGCCTGCAGCTGCTTGATGGTATCCGCATCGAAGGTGCCGTCCTCGGCCTCGATCAGGTCCGGCAGCCACTGGTGGTGGTAGCGCGGCAGCGCGGCGACCTGCTGGGCGGTCAGGCCGTCGTCGTAGCCGAGGATGCCGAGCAGCACCATGGTGATGATGCGGCTGCCACCGGGCGTACCGAGCACCACGACCTTGTCGGCGGATTCCATGAAGGTCGGCGTCATCGAACTGAGCATGCGCTTGCCCGGCTTGGGCGCATTGGCCGCATAGCCCATCACGCCGAAGGCATTGGGCGTGCCCGGCTTCAGCGCGAAATCGTCCATTTCATTGTTCAGCAGCACGCCGGTACCCGACGGAATCAGGCCCGAGCCGTACAGCAGGTTCACGGTCTGGGTCGCACCGACGCGGTTGCCCTCGCGGTCGATGATCGAGAAATGCGTGGTCTCGTCATCCTCCAACGGGGTCGGGTTGCCCGACAGCAGATCGCTCGGGGTGGCTTTCTCCGGGTGGATGGTGGCACGCAGGCCCTGGGCGTAGTCCTTGCTGGTCAGCACCTTCTGCGGGATATCGACGAAGTCCGGATCACCCAGGAAGAAGGTGCGGTCGCGGTAGGCGCGGCGCATCGCTTCCACCACCAGATGGGTGCGGTGGGCCTGGTCCATCGACTTCAGGTCCCAGCCTTCCAGGATCTGCAGCATGGCGGCCAGCGCAATGCCACCGGAGGACGGCGGCGAGGCGGTGGTGATGGTCCAGTCGCGGTACTTGAAGGCGATCGGCTCGCGCAGCTTGACCCGGTAGCCGGCCAGCTCCTCGGCGGTCCAGTGGCCGCCGGCCTGCTTGACGCCCTTGAGCAGCAGCGTGCCGGTCTCGCCGCGGTAGAACCCATCAAAGCCCTGGTCGGCCAGGCGCTCCATGGTCCGCGCCAGTTCCGGCTGGCGGAACAGGTCGCCCTCGGCGATCGGCTTGCCGTTGCGCTCATACACCTCGCGCGTGCCGGGATAGCGCTGCATCACCTCGCGCCGGGACTGATAGCCCTTGGACATGCGCGCATACACCGGGAAGCCCTCGCGTGCGATGCGCATCGCCGGTTCCAGCGAGGTCTTCAGCGGCAGCTTGCCGTGTTTGGAGGACAGCTCCACCAGCGCTGCCGGCAGGCCCGGGATGCCGGCCGACCACGCACCGTTGACCGAACGGTCGCGGTCCAGCTCGCCCTTCTTGTCCAGGAAGGCGGCCGGCGTCGCGGACTGCGGCGCGGTTTCGCGCGCATCCAGCATCACGTCCTTGCCGGTGGCGGCATCGTGCAGCAGGAAGAAGCCGCCGCCGCCAAGGCCCGAGCTGATCGGCTCGACCACCGCCAGGGTGGCGGAGACCGCCACGGCCGCATCAAATGCATTGCCGCCCTTGGCCAGGATTTCCATGCCGGCTTCCGTCGCCAGATGGTGACCACTGGCGACGGCCACGCCATCCGGATGTTTGGCCAGGACCGCCTGCGCGGATCCGGCAGCCCAGGCACCCGGGGCCACCAGCAGGACGAGCAGCAACCAACGACGCGACAGCGTTCTCATTTCGGCAGAAACTCCGTGACATACAATTCGGGATGATCGCGCTGCAGCCCGCGCAGTTTGGCGAGCAGGGCGTCCTGGGTTTCCGGAATGTCCGGATCGGGATCGATGCATTCGACCGGGCAGACGACCACGCACTGGGGTTCGTCGAAATGCCCCACGCACTCGGTGCAGCGGGCCGGATCGATCACGTAGATGGTTTCACCCATCGAGATGGCCTGATTGGGGCAGGCCGGCTCACAGACGTCGCAATTGACGCAGAGCTCATTGATTTTCAGCGACATGGCGTTACTCCACGCCCGCGCCGGCGGATGAGAACCGGCCCACGCGGGCGCGCGGGCCGGTCATCGGTGACGCCCCTGCGGGCGCCACCCGGGCCGCGCACAAGGCGCGGCCGCCACTGCACGGGTTACTTGGCTTCGACGAAGATGTACTCGGCGCCGGTCGGCTGGATGATCGACTGGACGCGGGCGTTGTCGGCGGCCTTGCCGATGAAGACCACGCGCACACCCTTCATCGAGTCCGGCGAGACGTCCTTGAACACGGCCTGGATCATGTCGGCCATCTTGGCCGAAGCCGAGGAACCGAAGGCCAGCATGTTGCCCGGCTGCACGCCACGGGCGACGGCCTGGGTGGCGCTTTCGACCTGACGCTCATACTTGGCGGCGAATTCCGGATCCGATTCCGGCGAGAGGTAGTACAGATACGGGCTGTTGCTGATGTTGCCCATGTTCTGCACGGCCACGGCCTGCAGGTACTTCTTCCAGCCGGCATCGTCATCGGCAGCCGGGGCGACCAGCGCCTGCTGGGCTTCGACGACCGGTGCGGCCTCTTCCTTCTTGCAGGCGGTGAAGGCCAGCGCGAACGACGCGATCAACATGGCACGCATGGTGTTGTTCATGGAATTCCTCCCTTGGTGATTCTTGGTATGTATGGGTCTGACAGGTACTACGCTTGGCCCGACTTCGCTTCACGGACCTTGCGCAGCGCCTCAAGCACGGCGGACGGCACAAAGCCGGACACGTCGCCGCCCAGGCGGGCGATCTCGCGGACCAGCGAAGACGAAATGAAGCTGTGCTGCTCGGCCGGGGTCAGGAACAGCGTCTCGACCTCCGGGATCAGATGACGGTTCATGCTCGCCATCTGGAATTCGTATTCGAAATCGGACACCGCGCGCAGGCCGCGCAGCAGCACCCCGCCCTGCACCGAGCGCACGAAATGCGCCAGCAGGGTATCGAAACCACGCACTTCCACGTTGCGGTTGTGGCCCAGCGCATCGCGGGCCAGCTGAACGCGCAGCTCCAGCGGCAGCGTCGGCCCCTTGGACGGACTCTGCGCCACGCCCACCACCACCTTCTCGAACAGGGGCGCAGCGCGGTTCACCAGATCGATGTGACCGTTGGTGATCGGATCGAAGGTGCCCGGGTACACGGCAATGCGGCGGTTGGCCACGGTCATACGTCAGCTACGCGTGTTGGTCTGGTGAAAGTGTAGCAGTGGCGCGCCGATACAGGGCAAAACGGACCTCCCGGGTGCCCCCCTCGCGGTGCAGCAGCCACGTCGCGGGCATCTTCGGCGCCTGATCGGCCGGCGACTCCACGTACAGCCAGGCATCGGCGGCCAGATGCGACGGCAGGCCGGCGATCACCGCCTCCCACAGCCCATCGGCAAACGGCGGATCGACGAACGCGATATCCGCCAGCGGCCCGGCCGGCTGCCGCAGCCACTGCAGCGCATCCGCCTGGACCACCGCGATCTGGTCCTGCGCCCCCAGCCTGGCGACCGACTCGCGCAACTGGCGGGACAACGCCGCATCGCGCTCGACCAGCGTCGCCTGCGCCGCCCCGCGCGACACCGCCTCCAGCCCCAGCGCCCCGCTCCCGGCGAACAGATCCAGCACCCGCGCCCCGCCCAGGCGCGGCATCAGCCAGTTGAACAGCGTCTCCCGCACCCGGTCGCTGCTGGGCCGCAGCCCCGGCGACAGCGGTACCGGCAGCTTCGTATTGCGCCACCGGCCCCCGATGATCCGCACCTGGCCCACGGCGGCCGCCGGCTGGCGCGGCTTCATGCGTGGCTCCTGGGGCGGAGGGCGATGGGAGGGGCGAACGGGCGGAAACGGGTCATGGGCACGGATGGCAGGCAGTTCAGGACGACATTCTAGGCGGTCCGGTGGTTGTCTCCACCCGGTGCCCCGATGCCCGAAGGAAATGCAGCCACGCATGGCGTGGCTCTACCGGCCGCACGTACGACCTACGAGCCGAGGGCGGCGGCCTTGAATTCGGGACAATCCACCCCTACCCCTTGAGCCAGCCGCCGCGCCGGGCGCGGCAATGTCCCAAGGAGCAACACGACCCATGACCGTGCAGACCCAAAAAGAAACCCTGGGCTTCCAGACCGAAGTCAAACAGCTGCTGCAGCTGATGATCCACTCGCTGTACTCCAACAAGGAAATCTTCCTTCGCGAGCTGATCTCCAACGCGGCCGACGCCTCGGACAAGCTGCGCTTCGAAGCGCTGACCCAGCCGGACCTGCTCGAGAACGACGGCGACCTGCGCATCCGCGTCAGCTTCGATGCCACGGCCAACACCCTGACCATCGACGACAACGGCATCGGCATGAGCCGTGACGAAGCGATCGCCCACCTGGGCACCATCGCCAAATCCGGCACCGGCGACTTCCTGCGCCAGCTCTCCGGCGACCAGAAGAAGGACTCCCAGCTGATCGGCCAGTTCGGCGTTGGTTTCTACAGCGCCTTCATCGTCGCCGACCAGGTCGACGTCTACTCCCGTCGCGCCGGCCTGCCCGCCAGCGAGGGCGTGCACTGGTCCTCGCGCGGCGAAGGCGAGTTCGACGTGGAAGGCATCGACAAGCCCGAGCGCGGCACCCGCATCGTCCTGCACCTCAAGGATGACCAGCGCGACTTCGCCGACGGCTGGCGCCTGCGCGGGATCATCAAGAAGTACTCCGACCACATCGGCCTGCCGATCCAGATGGTCAAGGAACATCACGGCGAAGACGCCCCGGCCGAGATCGAATGGGAAACCGTCAACCGTGCCAGCGCGCTGTGGACGCGGCCGCGTACGGAGATCACCGACGCCGAGTACCAGGAGTTCTACAAGCACGCCGCGCACGACCACCAGGATCCGCTGGCGTGGAGCCACAACAAGGTGGAAGGCAAGCTCGAGTACACCTCGCTGCTGTACGTCCCCGGCCACGCCCCGTTCGACCTGTACCACCGCGATGCGCCCAAGGGCCTGAAGCTCTACGTCCAGCGCGTCTTCGTCATGGACCAAGCCGAGCAGTTCCTGCCGCTGTACCTGCGCTTCATCAAGGGCGTGGTGGATTCCAACGATCTCTCCTTGAACGTCTCGCGCGAAATCCTGCAGTCCGGCCCGGTCATCGATTCGATGAAGTCGGCGCTGACCAAGCGCTCGCTGGACATGCTGGAGAAGCTGGCCAAGGACAAGCCGGAGGTCTATGCCGGCTTCTGGAAGCAGTTCGGCCAGGTGCTCAAGGAAGGTCCGGCGGAAGACTATGGCAACCGCGAGAAGATCGCCGGCCTGCTGCGCTTCGCCTCCACCCATGACGACAGCGGCGAGCCCAGCGTCTCGCTGGCCGACTACGTGGGCCGCATGATCGAGGGCCAGGACAAGATCTACTTCCTGACCGGCGACAGCCACACCCAGGTCAAGGACAGTCCGCACCTGGAAGTGTTCCGCAAGAAGGGCGTGGAAGTGCTGCTGCTCACCGACCGCATCGACGAGTGGCTGATGGGCTACCTCACCGAGTTCGACGGCAAGTCGTTCGTCGATGTCGCGCGTGGCGATCTGGACCTGGGTGCGCTGGAAAGCGCCGAAGACAAGCAGGCCCAGGAAGCCGTCGCCAAGGACAAGCAGGCGCTGGTGGACCGCATCAAGACCGCACTGGGTGACGACGTCGCCGACGTGCGCGTTTCGCACCGCCTGACCGATTCGCCGGCGATCCTGGCGATCGGCGAACAGGACCTGGGCCTGCAGATGCGCCAGATCCTGGAAGCCAGCGGCCAGAAAGTGCCTGACAGCAAGCCGGTGTTCGAGTTCAACCCGGGCCATCCGCTGATCGGCAAGCTGGATCAGGAAGGCGATGCCGCGCGCTTCGACGATCTGAGCCGCGTGCTGTTCGACCAGGCAGCGCTGGCCGCGGGCGACACGCTGAAGGACCCGGCGGCGTATGTGCGCCGGCTCAACAAGCTGCTGCTGGAGCTGTCGGCGTAACGGGCGCTACGGGAGGGTGCCGGCCACAGCGGCCGGCACACCGACCGGATCAGGCCCAGCGGTCCAGCAGGGTGCCCAGCATCTCGTCCTGACGGCGGACCACCGTCGCGTTGGCGGCAAACGCCAGCGCGGCTTCCCTGGCCGTCAACAGGTCCGCGATCGGCGCATTGGCGTCGTCCGGCGCGGCAACCACGGTGGCGGTGACGCCGCCTCCTGCCGCTGTCGTCTGGGCGACACCCAGCCGGGTGGTCTCCGTGACCGGCAGCCGTGCCACGTTGGAGGCCGCAGCCTGCACGCCCAGCGAGGCAGCGCGCATGCCTGAGCTGGCAATGGACATCACGCTCATCATTCACCGTTTCGTTGTTCTGGCCGCACCCACATGGCGCAGCCCTTCACAACCGGTAACGGCCGCATCGGCCATTACTTGAGTCCCGCCCCACCGCACCTGCACGCCCATGGGCATTCGGGGCGCAGTGGTAGCATACCCCTCTGATTTCAGCGTCTTTTGCCAATGCTCAGCTTCTTCCGTCGCAAAAAGCCCCAGGACGCCCCGCAAGAGGCGACCAAGACCCAGCATTACTCCACCGAGGAGCTGGCTGCCGCGTTCCCCCAGGCCACTCCCGAGCCTGCGCCACCGCCGGCGCCTGCGCCGCTGCCGCCCGTGGTGGAAACCCCTGTTCCCGCTGCCGAGCCGGCCGCTCCGGTAGCGCGCGTGATCGCGCCGACGCCGGTCGTGCCTGCGCCTGTGGTTCCTGCGCCGGTTGTGCCTGCCCCTGTGGTGCCTACCCCCGTGGTGGCTGCACCGCTGGCACCGGCCCCGGTTGCGCCCGCACCCGTGGTGACTGCTCCGGTTGCGCCGGAACCGATCGCCCCCGCGCCTGCGGTGACCGCACCGGTTCAAGCACCGATCGCCCCGGTAAGCGCACCCGCGCCCGCTGTGGTCGCACCGCCGGCTGTCACCCCGGTTGCTCCGGTTGCTCCAGCCCCGGTCGCCCCGACCATCGTGACCGAGCGCCCGACCTCCCACGACATGGCTCCCGCCGCCGCCGGCAAGAGCGGCTGGCGCGAGCGCCTGCGCAACAGCGTGATCGCACGCAGCTTCGGCGGCCTGTTCGCGCGCAATCCCAAGCTCGATGACGACCTGCTCGACGAGCTGGAAACCGCGCTGATCACCGCCGATGTCGGCGTCGGCGCGACCACCGCGCTGGTCGAAGGCCTGCGCAAGCGGATGAAGGCGCGCGAGTTCACCGATGCCAATGCGCTGCTGACCGCGCTGCGCGCCGAACTGATCGCGATCCTGCAGCCGGTCGCCAAGCCGCTGGTCATCGACCGCACCGCCAAGCCGTTCGTGGTGCTCACCGTCGGCGTCAATGGCGTCGGCAAGACCACCACCATCGGCAAGCTGGCCAAGCGTTTCAAGGACGACGGGCACAGCCTGATGCTGGCCGCCGGCGATACCTTCCGTGCCGCTGCCGTCGCGCAGTTGCAGGCCTGGGGCGAACGCAACGGCGTCGCCGTGGTCGCGCAGGGCCAGAACGCCGATGCGGCCTCGGTCGCCTTCGATGCGCTGCAGGCGGGCAAGGCCCGCGGCACCGAAGTGCTGATCGCCGATACCGCCGGCCGCCTGCACACCCAGGCCGGCCTGATGAACGAGCTGGGCAAGATCCGCCGGGTGCTCGGCAAGATCGATCCCGATGCCCCGCACGAAGTGCTGATGGTCATCGATGGCACCACCGGCCAGAACGCGCTGTCGCAGCTGCGTCAGTTCCATGCGGCGGTCAACGTGACCGGCCTGGTGGTGACCAAGCTGGACGGCACGGCCAAGGGTGGCGTGGTGTTCGCGCTGGCCCGCGAGTTCGGCATTCCGATCCGCTTCTGCGGCATCGGCGAGCGCCCGGAAGACCTGCGCGTGTTCGATCCGGAAGCCTTCGTCGACGCACTGCTGCCGGAAGCACTGGGCGCCTGAGCCGATGCAGCCACGCATGGCGTGGCTCTCCCCCTTCCTCCGGAACCTGCATGACCCGCCAGCCTCCCGCCAGCGCCCCGGTGCCGACCGACGATGTCTTTGTCGCGCGGCTGCTGCACTGGTTCGACGACCACGGCCGGCATGACCTGCCGTGGCAGCACCCACGCACCCCGTACCGGGTGTGGCTGTCGGAGATCATGCTGCAGCAGACCCAGGTCGGCACGGTCATCCCGTACTTCCTGAAATTCCTCGACGTGTTCCCGACCCTGCCCGACCTGGCCGCGGCCAGCAACGATGCGGTGATGGCACAGTGGGCCGGGCTCGGGTACTACGCCCGTGCACGCAACCTGCATGCCGCTGCACAACGCTGCGTCGAACTGCACGACGGCGAGTTGCCACGTGATTTCGATGCGCTGCACGCGCTGCCCGGCATCGGCCGCAGCACCGCGGGCGCGATCCTCAGCCAGGCCTGGAATGATCGGTTCGCGATTCTCGACGGCAACGTCAAACGCGTACTGACCCGCTATCACGGCATCGAGGGCTTCCCCGGCCTGCCGGTGATCGAAAAACAGCTCTGGGCGGTGGCCGAGGCGCATGCTGCGCAGGTACCGGCATCGCGCATGGTCGATTACACCCAGGCGCAGATGGACCTGGGCGCCAGCGTCTGCAGCCGCAGCCGACCGGCCTGCGTGATCTGCCCGCTGCAGGCCACCTGCGTGGCGCGTCGCGAGGGCCGCACCGATCAGCTGCCGACGCCCAAGCCGGGCAAGACCCTGCCCGAACGCGAGGCGGTGGCGCTGCTGCTGCGCGATGCGCGCGGCCGGGTGCTGCTGCAGAAGCGGCCGGACACGGGGATCTGGGCACAGTTGTGGACCCTGCCCCAGGCCGACAGCGGGGTCGCGCTGCAGGACTGGTTCGACGCGCACATTGAGGGTTCGCTGGACGATGCCGAGCCGCTACCGGTGCTGGAACACACCTTCAGCCACTACCGGCTGCACCTGCAGGTGCTGGTGGCAACGGTGCAGGGCCTGCGCAACGAGACCGAGGGGCTGCGCTGGGTCGCTGCCGAAGAACGGGTCACGCTGGGCCTGCCCGCGCCGATCCGCAAGCTGCTGGAGACCGGTGCACCGCCCGCTCAGCCCAAGCGCCGTACAATGCGCCGCGCAGCAACATCCCAAGACATCGAGTAACGCTATGCCCCGCACCGTTTTCTGCCAGTACGAACAACGCGACGCCGAAGGCCTGGACTTCGTGCCCTACCCCGGCGAACTGGGCCAGCGCATCTTCAACCACATCGGCAAGCCGGCGTGGGCCGCGTGGCTGGCGCACCAGACCATGCTGATCAACGAAAACCGTCTGTCGCCGCGTGATCCCAAGCACCGCGCGTTCCTGGAAGAGGAACTGGTGAAGTATCTGTTCAGCGGTGGCGCCGAAAAGCCGGCCGGATTCGTTCCGGAGGCGTGACCTTGGCCGGCCAGCGGCCGGCATTACCGGGTTGGCGCCTGCTGGCCTTCTTCGCGCTCCTGCAGCTGCGCCTGCCGCAGCTCCTGCTCGGAGGCGCGCAGCGCCTTGGTATCGAGCTTGCGGATGCTGCTGATGAAGCACGGCATGTTCATCGGTCCGGGCGTGGGGTCGCGCACCAGCACCTTGTCGAAGCGCGCCGACACACGGCCGACCCGGCTGGTCAGGCCGATCGCCGGGGCGTAGTCCAGCCCCTGGCACGGCCCGGTCAGTTCCAGCAGATAGCCTTCGCTCGGGCGTGTCCACACCGCCAGCGCGCTGTCGCCCAGTTCGGTCCAGCCTGACAGCGAACCATACAGTGGCATGTCCTGCTGCGGCGGCCCGGCGTGGGCGCGGTAGAGATCGAGCTTCTGCGCGGTGGATAGGCGGCCGGTACTGGCGCACGCGGCCAGCCCAAGGCACAGGGCCGCGATGGCGAGGGTCTGCTTCATGACGCCTCCTGCTGGAGAATGTGCGCCGATGATGCGCCGCCCGGCGTGGTCCCGGCGAGAGGAACCCGCCGGGTGTTCAGCGCCCAGGCAGGCACCGATGCCTGCTCAGACCTCGCTGTGGGCCAGGCTGTGCAGCCGCCCTTCGCGCAGCTCCAGCACGCGGTCCAGCTTGCGCGCCAGCGAGCGATCATGGGTCACCAGCACCAGGCTGGTGTGGTGCGCGCGGTTGAGCTCCAGCATCAGCTCGAACACGGTCGCCGCCGTCTTGTCATCCAGGTTGCCGGTCGGCTCGTCGCCGAGCACGCAGGCCGGTCGGTTGACCAGCGCACGGGCGACGGCAGCGCGCTGGCGCTCACCACCGGAGAGTTCACCGGGTTTGTGGTCCAGGCGATGGCCCAGGCCGACCGATTCCAGCAGCGCCTGCGCGCGGGTGCGCGCGTCCACCACTTCTTCGCCCCCGAGCAGCACCGGCATCATCACGTTTTCCAGCGCGGTGAATTCGGGCAGCAGGTGGTGGAACTGGTAGACGAAGCCGAGCGCGCGGTTGCGCAGCCGGCCGCGCTGGCTGTCGGACAGGCCGGACATGCGCTGGCCGGCCACATAGACCTCTCCCGCCGTCGGCGTATCCAGGCCGCCCAGCAGGTGCAGCAGGGTGCTCTTGCCGGCGCCGGAGGCACCGATGATGGCCACGGTTTCGCCCGCGGCCACGCGCAGGTCCAGCCCGTTGAACACGGGCGTCTGCATGCGGCCTTCGGCGTAGGTCTTGGCCAGGGCTTCGGCGCGGATGACTTCTTCGCCCAGGGTGAGTGCTTCATTCATAACGCAGGGCCTCCGCCGGCTGGGTGCGTGCCGCGCGCCAGGCGGGATACAGGGTGGCAAGGAAGCTCATGACCAGCGCCACGGCGGTGATCACGATGATGTCCGGGGTCTGCATGTCGGTCGGCAGGCCGGTGATGTAGTAGACGTCTTCCGGCAGCAGCTTGACGTTGAACAGGGTCTCGATCGCCCCGAGGATGCGCTCCAGGTTCAAGGTCAGGGTGATGCCGCCGATCACGCCGAGCACGGTGCCGAAGATGCCGATCAGCGAGCCCTGCACCATGAACACCTGCATGACCCCGCCCGGGGTGAGCCCGAGCGTGCGCAGGATGGCGATGTCGGCCTGTTTGTCGGTGACCAGCATCACCTGCGAGGAGACCAGGTTGAAGGCGCCCATGGCGATGATCAGCGAGAGCAGGATGCCCATCACCACCTTCTCCATGCGCAGCGAGTGGTAGAGGTTGGCGTTCTGCTGGGTCCAGTCGCTGACGCGGTAGGCGCCCGTCAGGTTGTGGGCCAGATCGACGCCGACGTCCAGCGCCTTGTCCATGTCATGCAGCTTGAGGCGCACGCCGGTGACACCGTCGATGCGCAGCACCTTTTCCAGATCGGCCATGTTGGCGTATGCCACGCCGCGGTCGACCTCGTTGTAGCCGGCTTCGAAGATGCCACTGACGGTGAAGCGCTTCATGCGCGGGATCGCACCGATCGGCGTGCCCTGCACTTCTGCGAGTGTCACCAGCACGGTATCGCCGACGCCGACGCCGAGGTAGATCGCCAGCTCCTTGCCGACCAGCAGGTTGTAGCTGCCCGCGGTCAGGCTGTCGAAACTGCCCTTCTTGACCTTCTGGTTGATCACCGAGACGTTCGGCTCCAGCGCCGGGTCGATGCCCTGCACGATGGCGCCCTGCACGCGGGGACCGCTGAGCATGGCCTGGATTTCGATATACGGCGCCGCGCCGGCGACACGCGGATCCTTTTTCGCCACCTCCACCGCATGCGCCCAGTCGGCCATCGGCGCGCCGTCGGTGGTGATGGTGGTGTGCGCGGTCATCTGCAGCAGTCGATCGCGGATTTCCTTCTGGAAACCGCTCATGACCGCCAGCGTGGTGATCAGCACGGTCACGCCCAGGGCAATGCCGAGGATCGAGGCCATGGAGATGAAGGAGATGAAGCCGTTGCGGCGTTTGGCGCGCAGGTAGCGCAGGCCAATCGAGACAGGTATGGGTTTGAACATGCAGGTACGCCGGACAATTCAGGCTATGGTGCCACTGCAGGGGGTGAACGGGAAATGCAGTGTGCCCGGACGGCTAGTCGCAGTTCACGTGCCTCCCCCTGCGGGAGGGTATCCGGCCAGAACAAACGCCAGTGGCGGCGCCCCTCGTGCCGCCAGGCCAGCTGCACCAGCGGGCCGCGGCGCCGCATCTGCAGCTCCTCGACCGGCTCGCCATCCACCTGTGCCGGGTCTTCGTCCGCCGGAATCACGAAGACGCAGCCCGGGCGGTGCGCATATCGCCACGCCTCCCACCAGGTGCCGGCCATCGCCGCCATGCCCAGCGCCAGACCCCAGGGCACGGGCAGATCGGTCGACCACAGCGCCCAGGGCATCAGCGCCCCCATGGCGATCAGCGCGCGGCACTGCCAGCGCGAGGGATGCCACTCACGCCGGAAGGGCGCGGATCCGGGCGATGAGGGCGGCGGGCGCGGCATGCGGGCACTCCTCGTAGCCCATGAACCAGCGCCACAACTTATCGTCCTCGCTCTCGAGCAGGAACAGGAAAACCTCGCGCTCGTCTGTCGGTGCCTGCAGCCAGCAACGGTCCAGGTAACGGCCGAACAGCTGGTCCAGCTCGCGCATGCCGCGGCGGCAACGCCAGCGCAGTTTTTTCAGTTCGGTTGCTTCATCCATTTTCTGCGTTTCCAGATAAGGCAAAGCCACGCATGGCGTGGCTCTACCGTTTCGATCTTTTTCTGCAAAGCCACGCATGGCGTGGCGCTGCAGGACACACCTGGATCAGGCGCGACGCGCCATCATCAGCTTCTTGATCTCGGCAATGGCCAGAGCCGGGTTCAGGCCCTTCGGGCAGGTACGCGAGCAGTTCATGATGGTGTGGCAACGGTACAGCTTGAACGGGTCTTCCAGCTCGTCCAGGCGCGCACCGGTGTCTTCATCGCGCGAGTCGATGATCCAGCGGTAGGCCTGCAGCAGGATGGCCGGGCCCAGGTAACGCTCGCCGTTCCACCAGTAGCTCGGGCAGCTGGTCGAGCAGCACGCGCACAGGATGCACTCGTACAGGCCGTCCAGCTTCTTGCGGTCTTCCGGCGACTGCAGGCGCTCGCGATCCGGCGGCGGCGGCGTCTGGGTACGGATCCACGGCTTGATCGAAGCGTACTGCGCGTAGAAGTGGGTCAGGTCCGGCACCAGATCCTTGACCACGCTCATGTGCGGCAGCGGGTAGATCGGCACTTCGGCCTTGCCGCAGTCGGCAATCGCGCGGGTGCAGGCCAGCGTGTTGGTGCCGTCGATGTTCATCGCGCACGAACCGCAGATGCCCTCGCGGCACGAACGACGGAAGGTCAGGGTCGGATCGATCTCGTTCTTGATCTTGATCAGCGCGTCCAGGACCATCGGGCCGCAGGCGTCCAGATCGATCTCATACGTATCGGTGCGCGGATTGCTGTCGTCGTCGGGACTCCAGCGGTAGATCTTGAAGGTGCGGGTGTTCTTCGCACCGGTCTGGGCGGGGAAGTGCTTGCCCTTTCCGATCTTGGAATTCTTGGGGAGGGAAAACTCGGCCATGGCTGTTCTCGTTGGCTCAGGCGGCTCGCGCTGCGGAGCAGGCGCGGGTAGCACGGAAGATGAGGAAGTCGACACCACCGGCCAGCGGCGCACGCGCCACCCCACCCGTGCGGGTGGCGGCGGTCGCGAGCGCTGCGTGGACGGAGGTCATGCCGCAGGTCTCTTAGTAAACGCGCGGCTTGGGCGGGACGACGTCCACGTCCTTGCTGAGCGTGTACATGTGGACCGGACGGTAGTCGAACTCGCACTTGCCGTTTTCGTCGACGTTGACCAGCGTGTGCTTCTGCCAGTTGACGTCGTCGCGGTCCGGGAAGTCCTCATGCGCATGCGCGCCGCGGCTTTCCTTGCGCTGTTCGGCCGAGTTGATCGTCGCCACCGCGTTGAGCAGCAGGTTGTTCAGCTCGTAGGTTTCGATCAGGTCCGAGTTCCACACCAGCGAACGGTCGGAGACCTTGACGTCCTGGAAGGAGTCGAAGATCTCGGCCATCTTGCTGCAGCCCTCTTCCAGCGTCTTGCTGGTACGGAACACCGCCGCGTCGTTCTGCATGGTGCGCTGCATGCGGTCGCGGATGACCGAGGTCGGGGTGTCGCCGTTGGCGTAACGCAGCTTGTCGAGCAGGCCCAGGGCCTTGTCGCAGGCATCGGACGGCAGGGTCTTGTGCGGTGCGCCGGACTTGATGGTGTCGGCGCAGCGGTTGGCCACCGCACGGCCGAACACGACCAGATCCAGCAGCGAGTTCGAGCCCAGGCGGTTGGCGCCGTGCACGGACACGCAGGCCGCTTCGCCGATGGCGTACAGGCCCGGCACGACCGCATCGGGGTTGTCGCCGACCTTGCGCACGACTTCGCCGTGGTAGTTGGTCGGGATGCCGCCCATGTTGTAGTGCACGGTCGGGATGACCGGGATCGGCTGCTTGTGCACGTCCACGCCGGCGAAGATGCGGGCGCTTTCAGCGATGCCCGGCAGCTTGTCGTCGATGACGCCCGGGCCGAGGTGGGTCAGGTCGAGCAGGATGTGATCCTTGTGCTCGCCGACGCCGCGGCCTTCGCGGATCTCGATGGTCATCGAACGCGACACCACGTCGCGCGAAGCCAGATCCTTGTAGTGCGGTGCATAGCGCTCCATGAAGCGCTCGCCGTTGCTGTTGCGCAGGATGCCGCCTTCGCCGCGCACGCCCTCGGTGATCAGGCAGCCCGCGCCGTAGATACCGGTCGGGTGGAATTGCACGAACTCCATGTCCTGCATCGGCAGGCCGGCACGCATGACCAGACCGCCGCCGTCGCCGGTGCAGGTGTGGGCCGAGGTGGCGCTGAAGTAGGCGCGGC
This sequence comes from Stenotrophomonas sp. TWI1183, assembly GCF_039673115.1. NCBI lineage: Bacteria > Pseudomonadati > Pseudomonadota > Gammaproteobacteria > Lysobacterales > Lysobacteraceae > Stenotrophomonas > Stenotrophomonas sp. TWI1183. The sequence continues at coordinate 2,811 of NZ_JBDJKZ010000003.1, read as the reverse complement.
CGTAGCCGCCGGTGGCCAGCACCACGCCATGGGCGCGGAACAGGTGCAGCGAGCCGTCGGCCATGTCCAGCGCGAGCACGCCACGGCAGACGCCTTCATCATCGAAGATCAGGTCGAGCGCGAAGTACTCGATCATGAAGCGCGCGTTGTGGGCCAGCGACTGCTGGTACAGCGTGTGCAGCATGGCGTGGCCGGTACGGTCGGCGGCGGCGCAGGTGCGCTGCGCGGACGGGCCTTCGCCGTACTTGGTGGTCATGCCGCCGAACGGGCGCTGGTAGATCTTGCCCTCTTCGGTACGGCTGAACGGCACACCGTAGTGTTCCAGCTCGATGATGGCCGGGATCGCTTCGCGGCACATGTACTCGATGGCGTCCTGGTCACCCAGCCAATCCGACCCCTTGATGGTGTCGAAGAAGTGGTAGCGCCAGTCGTCTTCGCCCATGTTGCCCAGCGCGGCGGAAATGCCACCCTGCGCGGCCACGGTGTGCGAACGGGTCGGGAAGACCTTGGTCAGACAGACCGTCTGCAGGCCCTTGGCGGCAAGGCCGAACGTGGCGCGCAGGCCAGCACCGCCGGCGCCGACCACGACCATGTCGTACTTGTGTTCCGTAATCTTGTAAGCGGACATCTAATCTGGATTCCTGTCTTGGTGCCTGGACTCAGGCGACGCCGAGCGCGATGCGGGCGACCGCAAAAACACTGACGATCCCGCCGAGCACGGCGATGAACTTCACCGTGGTCTGCAGCGCCAGGGCCAGCAGCGAATTGTGGATGTAGTCTTCCAGCACGACCTGCAGGCCGAGCTGGGCATGCCAGAACATCGCGACCAGGAAGCCGACCAGCAGCACCGCGTTCCACGGCTTGGACACCGCGTCGGTGGCGGCCACGTAATCGGCGCCGATCAGGCTCAGCACGAACACCAGGAACCAGATGGTCAGGCCGACCAGCGCGGTGGCGGTCAGGCGCTGCAGCACGAAATGCTCGGTGCCGGTCTTGGCGGCGCCCAGGCCACGCACGTTCTTCAGCGGGGTACGGTACTTGTTCATGCGGCCGCTCCCATGAAGACATAGGCCCAGATCAGGGCGGTGATCATCAGGCTGGCGAAGACCGAGACCCAGCTGCTGCGCACGAAGGCGGGAATGGAGAAGCCGATCGCGAAGTCCTGCACGATATGGCGGATGCCATTGCACAGGTGGTAGGCGAAGGACCAGCTCCAGGCGAACAGGAACAGCTTGCCGTACCAGCTGCCGGCATGGCCGGTGAAGCAGTTCCAGGATTCAGGGCCCATCATCAGGGCGAGCAGGCCGCCGGCGATGATCAGGGCTCCAACAGACAGAAAGATGCCGGTGGCTCGATGCAGGATCGAGGTGGCCATCTGAATCTGCCAGCGATACACCTGAAGGTGCGGGGAAAGGGGACGTTCTCTGGCGGCCATTCGCTGGGCTCGTTGTCTCGGCTGGGCGGCGCAATGCCGCGTTGGCTCAATGCTGATCAGAAATCGATGCAGCGTCCGTTTTTTTCCCAATCTCCGTACCGCACCGGATCAAGTCCGCCGCGGCCGCCGATTTCCAAAGGCAATGCGTCGGTCTCGGGAAGCGGCTGCTTCTCCGGTACCAGCGTGCCTTCAGCTTCAGAATCTGGAGTGGGGGTTGTTTGGCCTATCATGGGTGTTCTCGCAACGCACAAATTTTAGACCCCGTTCACGTGCCTGACAACCTGCCCTCCGATTTCGTCGGCTTTTCGCGCCTCCCCGGTCACCAGCTGCTCAGCCTCAGCGGTGCCGATGCGGCCGCGTTCGCCCATGCCCAATTCTCCAGCGATGTCACCGCCCTGCCCCTGCTGCATTGGCAGTGGAGCGCCTGGCTGACGGCCAAGGGCCGCACCATTGCTGTGTTCCAGCTGTTGCGGCTGGACGAGGAGCGCATCGTGCTGCTGCTCGCCGACGGCGACGCCGATGCGATTGCGTCGCAGTTGCAGCGTTTTGTATTCCGCCGCAAGGTCCGGATCGAGGTGCGCAACGACCTGGCCGTGGTGGCGAGCTTCACCGCCCCCGAAGCGGCCTCCGGCGCCGCGATTGCGCAACTTGGTGGCGAAACCGTGGAATTGGACCTGGGCAGCGACGCGCTTCCGCGCAGCCTGCGGATCGGTGCCGCCGATGCCGTGGCCGCCGCCGCGGACAGCGCGGATATCGCACTGGCCTGGCGCCAGTCCGACCTGCGCTATGGGCTGCCGCGACTGGACGCCGATCAGCGTGAACAGTGGACGCCACAGCAGCTGGGGCTGGACCGCCTGAACGGGTACAGCGTCAAGAAGGGCTGCTACCCGGGCCAGGAAATCGTGGCCCGCACCCATTTCCTGGGCAAGGCCAAGCGCGCCCTGCAGTTGCTGCGGGTCGTGGAGGGCACGACCAGCGGCACGCAGGTGCAGCAGAACGAGGCGGCGATCGGCACCGTCGCCTCGGTGGCCGGTGACCTGGCCCTGGCAGTGCTGCCGCTGGAAATCGCGCCCGAACCGTTGACGGTTGGCGGGGTTGACGCCGCCCACCTGCCGTTGCTGGACGGCCTGGCGCGGTAGAGCCGGTAGGCGCAGACCGTTGGTCGATGCGGCAAGCAATGAACGTTGATGGATGTGCGTGGAGCCGGCCAGCGGCCGGCACTACCTGATCTGGCGGCATTGCGGATTCGGGGGCACTGGTAGTGCCGGCCGCGGGCCGGGAACCCCCTAAACCCTACCCGCCATACTCGGAGGTAAAACGCACGCCCGGCAATGCATCGAAAAAAATAACGACCAGAGGGTGGGTAGCCAACCGGA